>CAZIVN010000306.1:353-2445 GCA_964542685.1 uncultured Halobacteriales archaeon | reverse complement strand
GGTCGCCCCCTGGACGGACTTGCCGTCGGGCATCAGCGCCTCGACGGTGGTGGTGAACTTCGCGCCGGGGAACTTGTCGTGGTCGGGCTTGCGCCCCGTCAGGGCGGGCAGGGCGAGCACCTCCTCGTAGACGTCCTCGTACTGGTCCAGGCGCAGGAGGACCTCCTCCTCGGCGTCCTCGCTGGTGGCGTGTGCGGTGTGGCCCTCCTGCCAGAGGAACTCCTTGGTCCGGAAGAAGGGCTTGGTCTCGGTGGCCTCCCACCGGCAGACCGAACACCACTGGTTCAGGCGGAGCGGCAGGTCGCGGTGACTCCGGATCCACTGGGACATGTACGGCGCGATGATGCTCTCGCTGGTGGGCCGCACGGCCAGGCGTTCGTCCAGTTCCTCGTAGCCACCCTGCGTGACCCACGCCACCTCGGGGTCGAACCCCTCGACGACGTCCTTCTCCCGTTCGAGGTACTCCTCGGGGATGAACATCGGGAAGTACGCGTTCCGGACGCCGGTGGCCTTGAAGCGGTCGTCCAGTGCGTCCTTGATGCCCTCCCACAGCGCGTACCCCCGCGGCCGGACGACGATGAACCCGCCCATGGGGGCGTAGTCCGCGACGTCTGCCTTCTGGATCAACTCGGAGTACCACTCGCCGGTGTTGTGCTCCTTGCTCTCGGTCATCCCGAGTTCCTGTTGCTCGCTCATTGTGGTGGAGTCGGCCGGGTGCGCTAATAAAGCCCGCGAAGGTGTAGGACGAGAATGCGTGGAATAGCGGTCGAATCACCTGCTTCTACCATGCCCACTCTGGAAGCCCCCTCGCGCTCGGGGTTCCGGGGCTCGCTGTGCGCTTCGGTCGCTTCGCTCCCTGCAGTGCTTGCTTCGCCCGGGAACCACCGAGCCCTCGGCCCCTTCCAGTCCCACCCGAGTCGTTCGTGCAGGCCACGTTCGCAGAGTGGCTCGTGAGCGGGTACGAAGCCTTCCCGGACGAAATCCCGCGCTACCGTTCGTCGACGTCTACCGCGAACGGACTCTCCGTCTCCCGCCAGTCCCAGCCCGGCAGGCGCGTCTGGACGCCGGCCGCGAGGGCGGCGTCGAGGTCGTCCTGCCCGGCGGTCGCCGCGCCGTCGTCGACGGCGACGTCGGCGTAGTGGAAGGTGGCCTCCGCGAGCAGTCGCAGTGGCTGGTCGCCGGCGATCAGCGCGGCCAGTTCGCGCCCCAGGAGTTCGTCGACGACGAATCCGGGGTAGTCCTCGGCGACGTCCAGGTCTCGCAGGAGTCCGGCCAGCGCGGCGACGTTCACCGCCCGGTCGCCGTCGGCGAAGACGGCGTCGACGGCCGCGCGGTACTGCGCTCCCGTGATTCGGTCGACGTCGGTGTCGAACGCCGCGCCGAGGTCGGCGCGGACGGCGTTGACCAGGGGGACGACGGCGTCCGCCCGTCGGCGGAGACGGTTGCGTTCCTCGCGGACGGTCTCGGCTGTGAGGGTGTCCATACGCGCCGTAGGGTCGGCCGGGCCCTGGGCTTTGCGAAGACTTTTATAACGCCGAGGTGGTATGTCGGTCCAAGCGGGTTCTCACTCCGTTTCCCCGCGCAGACAGTCGACCCGCCGAAGGGGTCGAACCGTTTCACATGAATCTCCAGAAAGGACCGTCCAGGGAGATCGGTCGGCCGGCGATCCGACGTGGCGCCCATCCCGAAAGCGGCGGCGCTCGTCGGGGAGACGACCGAGACGGCGAGAACCCAGTTCTACCATGAGTACTGTAGAGACACAACTCGAGGACCTGAAGGCAGAGATCACGAGCGAACTCCCGAACGACATCTCGGTGTCGGAGGTGAAATACGAGGGGCCGGAGCTGGTCGTGTACACGCGCGACCCCAAGCGCTTCGCCGGCCAGGGCGACCTGATCCGACAGCTGGCCAGCAAGCTCCGCAAACGGATCACCGTGCGCCCGGACCCGGACGTCCTCTCTCGCCCCGAAACCGCCCGCGGGCAGGTGCTCGACGTGATTCCGGACGAGGCCGGCGTCACGGACCTGGACTTCCACGCCGACACCGGCGAGGGCGTCATCGAGGCCGAGAAGCCGGGGCTGGTGATCGGTCT
>CAZIVN010000306.1:0-343 GCA_964542685.1 uncultured Halobacteriales archaeon | reverse complement strand
GTGGTGCGCACGCCGCCCATCGAGTCGTCGACGGTGTCGAACGTCCGGAACTTCCTCAAGGGGGAACGCGACGACCGCCGGGACATCCTCGAACGGGTCGGCCGCCAGATCCACCGCGAGGAGATGGCCGACGACGAGTGGGTCCGCATCACGACGCTCGGTTGTTGTCGGGAGGTCGGCCGGGCGGCGTTCATCCTCTCGACGCCCGAGACCCGCATCCTGATCGACTGTGGCGACAAGCCGGGCGCCGAGGGCGAAGTTCCCTACCTCCAGGCGCCCGAGGCGCTGGGGTCGGGTGCGAACTCCCTGGACGCCGTGGTCCTCACGCACGCCCACCTCGACC
>CAZIVN010000305.1:0-2450 GCA_964542685.1 uncultured Halobacteriales archaeon | reverse complement strand
TTTTTCGCCCACGTTTTTGCACGGCGAGCGACGCGGTCGATCCGCGACCGTTCCTCGCCCAGTTCTCGCACCGTCAGCGACACGCCTGGGATGGCACCGACGAGGACGACCAGCGAGACGCCAGACCGGCACAGCGACGGTACTCGGGGTCGACCCACGTCCGGGGCAGTGCAACTATCCACGATTAGCGCGGACGGACCGACGACAACCGTCTCCTCATACCGTCGGACACACTCACTCGAAGGGATTCGACGACACGGGCTGTCGAACCCCTCTCGACGGTATGTCCGACAGTATCAGTCCTCGGCGGCACTGCCCCGTTCGGCCATCATCTCGGCGGCGCGGTCGGCCCATCCGCCCCAGCGGAACCCCCCGACGACGATACCGGCGGCGACGAGGTAGTAGGTGAACACACCGACGTACGTCCCCAGCGGGCCCCAGCCCAGCAGCACGCCCAGGAGGTACGAGACCCCCAGGTAACAACCGAACAGCCCGACGGTGCGGGCGACGAAGGGGGTGGTGGTGTCGCCGGCGCCCTGCAGGGCGCCCGAGACGACGACGAACGTGACCAGGAACGGTGCTCCGAGGCCGTACACCCGGGCGTAGTCGACGGCGTAGGAGAGCGTCGTGGCATCGTCGGTGAACAGGCCGACGAGCGGTCCGGCGAACGCGGCGAGCACCAGTCCGATGGCCCCGACGGTCACGAGGCCGAGCGCGGCGGTCGCCCAGCCGAGTGCGGTCGCGCTCCCGGGCTTGGCGCCGCGGGCCTGTTCGCCGAGTGCCTGCCCGACGACGACGCTCGCCGCGACGTTGTACCCCCGCGAGAGCGGTCCCGTGACCTGCTGGTACATCCGTCGGCCGATCTGGTAGGCGGCGTTGACCTCCGTCCCGAAGCCCAGAAGCAGCGCGTTGAACGGGAACTCGGCGGCCGTGGCGACCAGGCCCTCCGCGACGCGCGGCGCGCTGACGGTGACCAGCTGGCGCGCGACGACGAGGTCTGACGGCACCGTGAACGAGGCCGCGGCCCGGTCGCCGTAGATGGCCAGCGACAGCGCGCTGGCGCTGAACACGTTGCCCGCCGCCGTCGCGAGGCCGACGCCGACGACGGCGAGTCGCGGCGCGCCCAGCAGTCCCAGGCCGAGCACCAGCGACCCGGCGATGTTCAGGCCGTTGGCGGCGACGTTGACGACCATCGGCGTCCGCGTGTCGCCGGTGCCCTGCAGGGACCGCGCGGCGATGAGGGCGACGTGGCGGAAGGGTGCGGTCGCGAAGATGATCGCCAGGTAGAGGCCGCCCTGGCGGGCCACCGCGGCGGTCGCGCCGAGCAGCCCGATCGCTTCCCGGCCGAACGATAGGCCGAAGACGGCGAACGGAATCCCGGCGAGTGCGCCGAGCAGCATCGCCTGGGTGACCGCCTCGTCGCGGTTCGCGGCGGCCTCCGTCTTCGCGTCGTCGTCCAGCGGTGGCGTCTCTCCGGTGTCGTCCGGGTCGGGGTCTGCATTCCCGTCGCCACGCTCGTTCCCCTCGCCAGCGGCCCCGGTGTCCTGACTGGACAGTGCGATGGCACCGCCGCCCAGGCCGAGCCCGATTCGCAGCGGGAACCGGGCGTACAGGTCCGCCAGTCCGACCGCGGCGATGGCGGCCGGCGAGAACAGGCCGGTGACGAACACGTCCGTCGTCCGCATCGCGGTCCGCGTGACCTGCTCGACCATCACCGGCCAGGAGAGGTCGAACACCCGCCGCCAGGTGGCGAACAGCCCCGGCCAGCGTTCCCCGACCCGGTCGCGGACCGACGGCACCATGGCTTGAGGTTCGGTGCCTGGCGCTTTTACTTACCGCAACGGGCAAGCCGTCCGCCCCCGAACTCGACCCGTGACCGAGCCAGTCGTTCCCGGACCGAGGCCGGACCGCCCCGTCGCGTTCGTCTACGGGACGCTCACGGACGCCGACCGTGCCGTCGCCGTCGCCGACGACCACGAGTTCCGGGGGCGTGCGACGCTTTCGGGCCTCCACGCCGTCGAGGGCGAGTACCCCACACTCGCCCCCGGCGGCACCGTCGCGGGGCGACTCCTCTGGGTCGACGACCTCGCCGCAGTCGACGCCTACGAGGGGGTCGACGAGGGCCTGTACCTCAGGGCCGCGGTTTCGACGGCCGACGGCGGTGCCGTCTGGACGTACGTCGGTGACCCCGCCCGTCTCGGCGTCGACGACGCGGTGGACTGGCCGGGCGACGGGGCGCTGTCCGAACGCGTCGCCGCGTACGTCCGCGAGCACGACGTGCGAGTTCGCCCGCGGGCGGACGACTCCGACGGGTGAGAGTTCGTCCGAACAGTTCCGTCCGGTATAGTAGTCGTTGAAAGTCAATGCGCACCCACCTCGGGAAGAGCGGCCAGCGAGGCCATCGCTGGCCGTCTCATACGGATTAGTTTCACTGTTTACCGGTGATCGCC
>CAZIVN010000304.1:0-2455 GCA_964542685.1 uncultured Halobacteriales archaeon | reverse complement strand
TCTCGTCCAGGTCGTGGCCGAACTCGTAGTCGGCGTAGTTGTCCTCGACGTACTCCGCACCCAGGCGCGCGGCCTCCTTGTTGTTCGCGACGATCTTCTCCCCCTTCGTCCCGAAGCGCTTCTCCAGGGCCTCGTCCAGGTTCTCGATGGAGAAGTCGGTCAGCGCGCAGGCGGCGCCCAGTGCGACGACGTTGCGCATGATCGCGCCGCCGGCCTCCTCGGCCAGCGACTTCAGCGGGACGTCGACGCCGCGCATCTCGTCGGGGATCTGTGCCTCCCAGGAGCGTTCCCCGTCGTAGATGATCGCGGAGCCCTCGTGGAGTTCGTCGAGGTTCTCGTCGATCGTCCGCTGTGTCAGTGCGACCAGCAGGTCCAGGCGGTCGACGACGCTCTGGACCTGCTCCGTCGACGTCCGAATCTTGTAGGCGGTGTACCCGCCGCGGATCCGGGACGCGAAGTCCTTCGAGGTGAATACGTGCCGTCCGGCCCGCGAGAGGGCCTGGGCGAAGATCTTTCCGGTGGAGTCGATGCCGTCGCCGGCCTCGCCACCGATCGCCCAGTTGAAGTCGTCGGCCATAGCGAAGTAGAGGTTCCGGCCGACGCAGCAAAAGCGTTCTGAAACCCCGAACAACCGGACGATTCGGAACGTCGGAGACACCCCAGCGCCGGGAACTGGACGAACGGTCACTCCGAACCCCACACTGCGGCCGATACGGACGGTCAACCGCAACGTGGACGGACGGACGGACGGTCGTCCGGAACCACGTCGTTGACGTACCCTCCCCCGCTAGTCGGCGTATGGACGCTACTGTGACCGTGGCTGCGGTCCGATCGGCCGGGCCGAACGCGGTCGCGCTGGACGTAGAGACGCCGGCGGGGTTCGACGCCCTGCCCGGGCAGTTCGTACTGGTTCGCGCAGACGTCGACGGCGAGGAGGTCGCGCGCCACTACACGCTGTCGTCGCCCTCGGTCGGCGAGACGTTCGAACTCACCGTCGGCGTCGACCCCGAGGGCGACCTCTCGCCGTGGCTCGCGGACCGCGCTCCCGGCGACGAACTACGAATCGAGGGGCCGTTCGGCAACGTCGACTACGACGACGACGGCGACGTCGTGGTCCTCGCGGGCGGGCCCGGCATCGGTCCCGCCGTCGGCATCGCGGAACGCGCCAGGGGCCGCGGACACGCGGCCGCTGTCGTCTACCGCGACGACGATCCGATCCACGAGGAACGACTCGCGACGCTGTCGGCGGGCGGCGCCGACGTCGCCGTCGTCTCGGACGACGACGCGCTCGCGGCCGCGGTCGAACGCGTGGTCGGTCGCGGGACGGTGTACGTGTTCGGCTTCCGCGCGTTCGTCGACGACGCACTGGCCGCCGTCGAGGCCACCGGCGGCGACCCGGACGCCGCCGAGGTCGAGAACTTCGGCTGAAAGATCGTTTTCAGCCAAGCGAAGGTGTATTGAAGTGGGGCACAACCGCTCACACATGAAGCGACGGACGCTGTTGCGGACGGTCGGAGCCGCGGTCGGTGCCGGCACGGTCGCTGGCTGTCTGGCGGACGACGAGGCGGCGCCGGGCGGTAGCGGCTCCGACCCCGAGACCACCGACACGACCGCTCCGACGACGGAGCCGAACGGCGAGGACCCGACGACGCGCGGTCCCGACGACGGGTCGACGACGGAGCCCGGTCGGTCGACGACGCCGGACGAGGCGGTGTTCGGCACGGACGCCGACGACCCGTTCGAGTCGATCACCGTCGGCTCCCGTGAGGGCGTCGAGAACCCCGACGACAACCGCCCACACGGCGTCAACGTCTGGAACGCCGCCGAGGAGGACCGCACGTTGACCATCGCGGTGCAACGCGGGTCCGCGACGGTTCTCGAGGAGACCATCACCTTCCCCGGCGACGGGTACCTCTCGATGACGCTCGCGGAACCGGGCGACTACCGGGTCCCGATCCTGGAAGCCGGCGAGGAACTCGGCGTCGTGACCGTCGACCGCGGTCGGTTCGACTGCAACAGTTCCGCGACGAACGTCGACGTGACGCCCGGGGGTGAGATTCGGGCCACAGTCATCTCGACGATGGTTGCGTGTGATGCGACCGAGATTTCCGATCCGACCTTCGAGTCCGCAGAGGGGACCTGCACGAGCGGCGCGCCCGGCGACGGGGAGCGTGCTTCGGTGACCTTCGACGACGGCGTCTCTATCGAGGGCGCGATCCTCGCGCCGAACCCCTGTCACCGCGCGACGCTGGTCGACGTCGCCGAGACCGACGACTCCCTGACCGTGACCGTCGGCATCGAGGACGCACGCGAGGCGGGGACGGCCTGCGTCGAGTGTGTCGGGAGCGTCGGGTACACCCTCGGGTTCGACCCCGGAATCGCCCTCCCGGAGCGAGTCACCGTCGTCCACCGGAACCACCAGGGCGAGACGACCGTCGCGACCGCGGAGCGCTGA
>CAZIVN010000303.1:0-2472 GCA_964542685.1 uncultured Halobacteriales archaeon | reverse complement strand
CGTCGACCTCCTGGAGCATCCGCATCACGTTGGCGTTGGCGCCGCCGTGTAGCGATCCGGACAGCGTGCCGATGGCGGAGGTAACCGCGCTGTGGAGGTCCGCGAGCGTCGAGGCGGTGACCATCGCGGAGAACGTCGAGGCGTTGATGCCGTGGTCGGCGTGCAAGACGAGCGCCTGGTCGAACACGTCCGCGAGGACGTCGTCCGGTTCCTCGCCGTTGAGCATGTACAGGAAGTTTTCGGCGTGGCCCAGGTCCTCGCGGGGGTCGACCGGATCCTTCCCCTGTCGGATCCGGGCGAAGGCGGCGACGATGGTGGGGATCTTCGCGGTGACCCGACGCCCCTTCCGGAGGTTCGCCTCGCTGTCGGTCGGGTCGTCGTCGGTGTCCGCGTCCGGGTCGGCCGCGGACGTCTGGGAGACCGCAGAGCGCAGGGCCGCCATCGGCACCTCGTCGGCCTCGGCGGTGTCCCGGACCGTCGCCATGACCGACTCGGAGATCTCGCGTTCGGCGGCCATCGCAGAGGAGAACTCCGCGAGCTCCTCGCCGTCGGGGAGGTGTCCGTGCCAGAGCAGGTACAACACCTCTTCGTAGGAGGTCTCGCGGGCGAGGTCCTCGATCGTGTACCCACGATAGCAGAGTTCGCCCACGTCCCCGTCGATGTAGCTGAGCTCGGATTCGGTGACGAGAACGCCCTCCAGTCCCTTCTGTAGTTCGTCAGCCATGCGCTAGGCTTGCCCGGGCCGTCAAAAAAGGGTTGTCGTTCGCGGGTTCGCGGGCGTCGAAACCCCGTTCGGCAATCGACGGAAGAGTCAGTCCAGGTCCCGGGACAGGCGCACCGCCGAGGCTGCCGTCAGGGCCGTCGCGACCAGCATCGCCGTCGTCACGGCGACGACGAAGGCGAGCAAGAGGAAGAGGAGCGGCGACGTGTCGCGGGCGGGGACGGTGGGGATCAGGACCGGAATCGCGACGAAGTAGGCGTACACCGCCGTCGCCAGTGCCAGGCCCGCGCCAGCCCCGAGGACGGCGTTGCGCCTGACGTTCAGTGCCGCCAGGAAGTTCGCGGTCGGGGACGACGCCGGCTGCCCGGCGGCGTCCTCGCGGTCGGGACCGTCGGAGTGATCCGTGGACACGGCCGACGTTTCGTGTCGGGCCGACTAAACCGCGTCGTTCCCGGCTGGCGACCCGAGTCGCCGGTGACCTCACGCCCGCAGCGAGGACTCGTTGGTCCACCACTCGCCGCGCCGGTCCGCGGCGGAGTCGGCGTCGGCAAGCGGCGGCGGCCAGTCGCCGGCGTCGGTGAAGCCGAAGCCGTACCCCAGCCAGTAGGCGACGTGCCAGCCTGTCGCCTCAGTAGGGATTCCGGAGAGTGTGATTTCGAGGCGGTCGTACCGCTCCAGCGCGCCGTCGCCGTCGGTGTCGACGCCGCTGCGCTGGCCACAGGAGCCGTCGCCCTCCCGACAGGGCAGGTCGTCGGGGAACGAGACCACGACGTCGGCGGCGGTCCGGTTGTCCGTGACCTCGAACGAGACGTTCTCGGGAACGGTGCCGTTCGCCCCGCGGTCGTAGTACGCCAGTGCGTCTCCGACCTGCGAGCGGACCGCCTCGGGGTCGTCGACGCCCTCGTCGGCGACGTACACCGACAGCGTCGACGACGCCCAGGGGAGGTCTCGCTCCGTGGCGTTCGGCTCCGGGAGCGTCGTGATTTCGGTCGTGTGCGTCATCACGGACTGTGGGTCGTCGTCGTGGTCCAGCCCCAGAATGTGTCCCAGCTCGTGTCTGATGACGAGCTCCGTCGACGTGTCGGAGAGGCCGGCCTCGACGTCGACGGTCGTCGGGCGCTCGACCTGGTCCGGGTCGGTGTAGTACGGCGCACAGCCGACCGGATCGTCCGTCTCGTCGCAGGTCTCGACGGTCTCGACGAACCGCACCACAACGTCCGGGTCCTCCGCGTCCGGGCGCACCTCGAAGGTGACGCCGTACCCGAGGTACCGGTCGTCGTTTTCCGCCCAGAACGTCGTCGCCGAGGCGACGAGCGGCGTCCACTCGCGAGAGTCGTTGACGCTCCCGTCGATGCCGACGACGACCGGGTCCGACCCCCACAGGCCCGCGGTCGTCTCCTCGGCGGTCGTCCCGCCGGCGGCCGTCGTCGGCGCGGGCGTCGTCGCGGCGTCGGTTCTCGTCTCGGACCCGTCCGTCCCCGGGACGGATCCGGTCCCCGAACACCCGGCGAGGACGAGGAGGAGCGTCACCAGCGCGAGGGCCCGGAGCGACATCGACCGCCGATAGGCGAGCGCCCGCTATCAGGCTTGTGCCCGCCGGAACGTCTGCCCCCGGTGGCATGCGGGGACCTCGACGCCCCGCGGTACCCGGGGCGGCGATCGGTGCCTCGGGGCGGCGGCGCTATCGAGAGCGAGTGGCAGAGAGGAGTAAGCCCCCTTCTGTTCGGCCCGGCATTCGGCTGAGCGTCCGC
>CAZIVN010000302.1:0-2474 GCA_964542685.1 uncultured Halobacteriales archaeon | reverse complement strand
CGGCGATCCACAGCGTGCGTTCGACCTGACGCTCGACCGAACCGCCCGGCGAGCGGTGCTAGAACGAGCGAACTTCGACACCACCACCGCCGGACTCCTCGGCGACGCCACGCTCGTACCCGCGCAGGCGGCGACCGACGAGATGAGCGACGCCGTCGCGGAGCGATTCGCCGTCGCGAGCGACCGGCGTCCCGTCGCCGACGTCGACCACCGCCTGACCGCCGGCGACGGCGAGACGGCTGCGTTCTGGCACGTCGACGGCGAGACGGGCGACCTCGTCGGCGTCCTCCCCGACGGCACCGGCGGCGGCGCGGAGGAGGCGATCATCGAACTCCTCGAGAAGATCGACCTGGTGGTCCAGTTGCTCAGCAAGGCCGCCAGCGTAGCCAGCTACGGACTCAGCGGACCGAACAGCGCCATAGCCGAGTACTACGGCCAGACGCTCTCGCGCCTGTACGCCATCGCGGCCGGATCGGTCGCGACACTGTCGACCGAGACGTTCGACGAGGCGGCCGCCGCCGCCATCTCGGCGAAGGTCTGCGAACTCGCCGGGACGATCACCGACGGCGACTACTTCCCCGAGTCCCAGACGTCCAACATCGCGTCGTTCATGAACAACATCCACACCGCGAAGAACCACTCGGAGACCACCTGCGACGGGGGCTGAACGGCCACACCGGCGCTCGACCGCTCGCGGCGAATCACCGTGTTTATCCGGAGTCCCGGCGGATTCGGAGGCATGCTCGACAAACTCGGCGCGCTCGGTATCGTCGGCCTGCTGTGTATCTTCGGTGGCCTCGGCATCGTGACGTACTTTTACTGGGAGGTCGGCGTCGGCCTCGCACTCGTGTTTCTCGGGACCGGCCTCATCGTGAAGTCGCTCATCTCGAACTTCCTGTCTTCGATGGGCATGGGCGGGCTGATGTGAGACGACGGCGCTCGCTCACTCGGCTGATGTGCGATCAGCGCGGTGCTCGCTGATCAACTGATCCACCATCTCGGCTTTCCGCTCGCGTTCGCGCTCCGCGGCGCGGTCCTCCCAGTCGTCGACGACGCCCTCGACGTCGCTCTCGCGGGCGACCGCGAGGTCGTCGACCTCCTGCATCGCGACGTCGTCCGCGGGACCGACCGGGACGTCGGCGTCGAACAGGATCCGGTCCGCGACCTCGGAGAGCCCGCCGTCGCCGACGAGGACCACGCGGGGGGCGAAGTCGACGAGTTTCTCCGCGGTCGACCGGCCGGCGCCGCTGGCGTCCCGGAGGTAGACGACGTCGTCCTCGGCGAGGCCGTACGCCTCGTGGGCCGCGTCGATGGCAGCTTTCGTGAACTTCGCGACGGGTTTGACCGGGACCAGGTCGCTTTTCTCCTCCTCGACGTCGGCGAAGTTCGAGTGGTCGAGCTTCCACAGTTCCTTGAGCCGGTCGAGTTTCCCCTCCAGTTCCTCGGTCCGGGTTCGCTCCTCGGAGAGTTCCCGCTCCAGGCGGTCGCGTTCCCGCTCCAGGCGGGTCACCTCTCGGCGTTCGCGGGCCTCGCGACGTTCCTCCCGGCGGGCCGCCGAGAGTTCGTCCTCGAGGTCGGCGATGCGGTCGTCTTTCTCCTCGACGGTCGCCTCCAGGTCCTCGACGTGGCCCTCGAGTCGCTCGACCTGGCGTTCGAGGTCCCGGATGCGTTTCTCTTCGGCAGTCAGTTCCCGCGGCGTGTGTTCGGTGGGCTCCTCGTCGTCGTCCTCGTCGTCGGTCAGGTCCGCGACGACGGCCTCGACGCTCTCCTCGCCGGCGACGACCCGGGCGGTGACCTCGCCGCGGTCCAGCCGGGGCGGCGTCTTGCGCGCGACCCGCTCGAACTGGTCTTCGTGGTCGTCGTGGGCCGACAGCGCCGCCGCCAGCGCGTCTCGCTCGTGGTCGTTGTCGTAGGGATGCTCCCGGGTGCGGTGCTGTTTCTCGTCGACCGGCAGGTCCGAGTCGGGCGTCCACCCGGCGGCGTCGAAGCTCCGGCGCAGTTTCTCGACGGTCTCGGGCATCGGGGTGACGTCCGCGGCGACCAGCAACGGACGGCCCCGTTCGATGATCCACTCGATGACCTCGGCAGTGTCGGCGGTCCGCGTCGAGACGACGTCCAGGACGACCCCCTCCAGGTTCAGGATGGCGACGGCCGTCGTCGTCCCCGGGTCCACGCCGACGATCACGTGGTCCCGTCGCTTGGCCAGCGGTTCGAACTCGATGCCGTCCCGCCGTTCGCGCTCGATCTCGATCCGGGTGTCGCCGGAGCGCTCCGCCGAGACTGGGATGTCCTGTGGCCGAGCGGCGACGCGGAACGTCGCGTTCGAGTAGCCGCCGTACTTCTCGGTGACCTCCTTCTCGTAGTCCAGGTTCGCGCCCTCCAGGGCGTCCTCGACCTCGCGGGCCCGGCGCTTGACCGACCCGTGGATGCGCCGGGTGTAGCGGTCCTCCGACCAGCCGCCCTTGCCGGTCGAG
>CAZIVN010000301.1:0-2482 GCA_964542685.1 uncultured Halobacteriales archaeon | reverse complement strand
CACATGAGCGGCGACTCGCGCGGCCTCATCTGGCGGTACTACGCGTTCCGTACGACGAACTCGGCGGGGTTCTACCTGCCCGTCGCCATCTACTTCCTCGTCGACAACGGGTACGGCACCGGCTTCGTGTTGTTCGCCTACGCCGTGTTCTCGCTGGCCTCGGTGACCGCCGAGGTGCCAAGCGGGTACGTCGGCGACCTGGTCGGCAGACGCGGAAGTCTGGCCATCGGGGCGGCGCTCCGGGTGGTGGCCATCGGGGCGTACCCCTTCGCCGTCGCCTCGCCCGTCGCGATTCTGGGCCTGCACGTCGTCTGGGCCGCCGGCCGGGCGTTCCGGTCCGGGACCCAGGACGCGTGGCTGTACGAGATCCTGCAGGCCCGCTTCGACGAGTCGGAGTTCGCCCGGATCGACGGCCGCGGGAGCACGGCGCTACTGGTCACCTCGGCGGTGGCGGCCGTCGCTGGCGGTCTCCTCTACACCGTCGACCCGGCCTACCCGTTCCTGGCCAACGCCACGCTGGCGGCGGCGGGATTGCCGATGCTGTACGCGTTCCCGGCCGTCGGCGACGCGACGGACCCGGAGGACGTGTTCACGGTTCGTGAGGCCGTCGACGTCCTGCGAGTGCAGGCCAGCAGACCGGCGGTCCGCTGGCTGGTCGCCTACGCCGCCCTGTTCATGGCGCTGTTCAGCGTCACGCGCTCGCTCGAACAGCCCGCGCTGGACGCCGTGGGCGTCCCCGTCGCCGGGCTGGGAGTCCTGTACGCCGCGTTCAAACTCGTCTCGGCCGGCGCCGCCGCGACGGCCGGCTGGGTCCAGGACGCCCTGGGAGTCCGCCTGGTGTTCGCGGCGCTGGTGCCGGCGTACCTGCTCGCCTACGGCGCTCTGGCGCTGGCTCCGACCCTCGTCGTGCCGGTGTTGTTCTTCAACAGGAGCCGCCGACTGATCACGCGACCCATCAGGAACCAGTACCTCAACGACCGACTGGCCGACGTCGGCCGCGCGACGGTGCTGTCCGGCGCGGCGATGGCACTGTCGACCGGCGCCGCTCTGGCGAAGTTCCTCGTCTCCTGGGTCGCCCTCGGCGTCGGTCCGCTGGGTCTGTTGCCGCCCGTCGGCGTCACCGTCGCTCTCGTGGCGGGCGTCCTCTGGGTGACGACGTCGCCCGTCCGGGACGGCAGGCGGGCCGGCGACGCCGACGGGCCGGTGCCCGCCTCGGCGGACTGAGACTCCCGGATGGATTCACTGCGAACGCACTCGCCGAACCGGAGGGCGAGCGCGCGCGAGCGGAGACGACGCGGTTTCGACAGGTGTCGGCAACAAAGTTCTTCAGTCGTGAATAATTACTATCGGTAACTGGCAGCAAGGCATTTACGGGTCCACGGCGCGCGGTTCGAATCGGCAACAAGGCATTTAATGTCGTCTCGCATACGACCTGTCGAGGTGACGAAGGTGACTGAAACCCCACGCGAAACCGGACGGGAGCGCGACGACGCAGGTCCCGAGAGCGTTGCGTCCATTGAGTCGTACGAGACGGAGGATGGGGTCGTATTCTACGACGCCGACAATCCGCTCGCGTGGATGGAAGCGGGGCGAACCGTTCCGCTGGAAGACTTCGCGTAGTTTTTCCTCTCCCCCGTTCTGTCCGCTAGCGTGTTCGGGGACGACGACAGGCCACACGAGCCCGACCAACCCGACCCGGAGTCGGATCTGACGGACTACGAGGAGGAGTTCACGTCCGTCCCCGAGGCGCCGTCCGTTCCCGACCCCGTCGAGAACCTGGGCGAAGGTGACGCCCCGACGTACGTCAAGGAGTACTTCTGGCGGGTCGTCATCGTCGTCGACTACGCCATCGCCGCCGTCTGCATCGGGCCGATGTTCGTCTACTTCGAGAACGACCCGTCGCTCGGCGTCCCCCTGACCGCGAGCGGCGTCGTCGCGTTCGCCTACGCGTACTACCTCTACAGACAGTTCAGAGCGACCGACGAACGCGAACGCGACGACGCCGGCGAGACGGACGACGCGGACGACGCCGGTGCGGACTCTCCCGGCGAGTACGCGGCCGACGAGTAGCGTGCCACAACCGGGGCAACGGTTAATAGCACGATGCGAGTGGTATCAGGCGTCATGTCAGACGACGCTCCCGAGGTGGAACTCGAGGCTCGACTCGAACAGCAGGATCGGTTCAGCCCGCCCGAGTCGTTCGTCGAGCAAGCCAACGTGTCAGACGAGGCGATCTACGAGGAGTTCGACGAGAACTGGCCCGGGTGCTGGGAGCGAGCGGCCGACCTCCTCGACTGGGAGTCGACGTACGACCAGGTACTCGACGACTCGAACCCGCCGTTCTACGAGTGGTTCACCGGCGGGTCGCTCAACGCGTCGTACAACTGCGTCGACCGCCACGTCGAGGCCGGCAACAAGAACCGCGCTGCGATCCGCTGGGAGGGCGAACTCGGCGAGCGCCGGACGCTGACCTACGGCGACC
>CAZIVN010000300.1:0-2506 GCA_964542685.1 uncultured Halobacteriales archaeon | reverse complement strand
AGTACCGCGAGGAGGCGCCCGCGATGTGGTGTCCGGACTGCGAGACGGCCATCTCGCAGGTCGAAGTCGAGGACGAGGACCGGGAGGGCCACTACCACGACATCCGGTTCGACCTGACCGACGGGGACAGCATCGAGATAGCGACGACGCGACCAGAACTGTTGCCGGCCTGCGTCGCCGTGTTCGTCCACCCCGACGACGACCGGGGCGACGACCTCGTCGGCCGGACCGCTCGCGTCCCACTGTTCGACCACGAGGTGCCGGTCCTGGCCGACGACCGCGTCGACCCCGACGAGGGCAGCGGCGTCGTCATGTGCTGTACGTTCGGCGACAGGACCGACATCGAGTGGTACCGGGCCCACGACCTGCCACTGCGGGTCGCCGTCGACGAGTCGGGCACGATGACCGACCTCGCGGACGAGTACGCGGGGCTCTCGACGGCGGCCGCCCGGGCGGCCATCGCCGAGGACCTGGCCGAGGCGGGCCACCTCCTCGACAGACGGCCGATCACCCACACGGTCGGCGTCCACGAGCGGTCCTGCGACGCCGCCGTCGAGTTCCTCGTGACCGAGCAGTGGTACGTCGAACTGCTCGATCATCGGGAACGGTACCTCGAGGCCGGCGAGGACCTGGACTGGTACCCCGAGAAGATGCACACCCGGTACGAACACTGGATCGAGGGCCTGGAGTGGGACTGGCTGATCTCCCGTCAGCGAGACGCCGGGATTCCGTTCCCCGTCTGGTACTGCGCGGACTGTGACGAACCGATCCTCGCCGAGAAGACGGCCCTCCCGGTCGACCCCACCGAGGAGGAGCCACCGGTCGACGCGTGTCCCGACTGTGACGCGGAGGAGTTCCGGCCCGAGACGGACGTCCTCGACACCTGGGCGACGTCGTCGCTGACGCCGCTGATCAACGCCGGGTGGCACTGGGACGCCGAGACGGAGTCGTACGCCTTCGACCGCCCCGAGTTGTATCCGGCGACGCTGCGCCCGCAGGGCCACGACATCATCTCCTTCTGGCTGTTCCACACCGTCGTCAAGTGTCTGGAACACACCGGCGCGGTGCCGTTCGACGAGGTCCTCATCAACGGGCACGTCCTCGACGAGAACCGCGAGAAGATGTCCAAGAGCCGCGGGAACGTCGTCTCGCCGACCGACGTCATGGACGAGTTCGCCGTCGACGCCGCCCGCTACTGGACCGCCGGCACCGCCGTCGGCGACGACGTCCCGTTCAAACGGGAGGACATCGACGCCGGCGAGCAGTTGCTCCAGAAACTGTACAACGCCTCGCGACTCGTCGGCGACCTCGCCACGTCCGACCCGCCCGAACCGGACGACCTCGAACCGGTCGACGAGTGGTTACTGGCGGAACTGGACGCCGTCGTGGAGGCGGTCACCGACCACCTGGCGGCGTACGAACTGGCGAAGGCACGCAACCGTCTCCGGACGTTCTTCTGGAACACGTTCTGCGACGACTACCTCGAGATCGCCAAACAGCGACTGCGCGACGAGGAATCCCCCTCGACGGCCTACGCGCTCCGGACGGCCCACCGCCGACTCTGCAAGCTGTTCGCGCCCATCCTCCCGCACCTCGCGGAGGAGCTGTGGACGACCCACTACGTCGACGGCGAGTGGACGGCCGAGCGCAGCGTCCACCGGAGCGACTGGCCGACGCCAGCGGGCTACGAGGCCGACCGCGAGGCCGGTCGCACCGCGATGGACGCCATCGCGGCCCTGCGCAAGTACAAGACCGAGTCCGGCCTGGCGCTGAACGCACCGCTCGAGTCGGTTCGTCTGTACGGCTCCGTCTCCGGGTTCGAGGACGCCATCGCGGACGTCATGCACGTCGACCGCCTCGCGACGCCCGAGGCGGCCCCGCCGATCACGGAGACGGTCACCGGCGTGGCCCTCGACTACGAGACGCTCGGGCCCGAACTCGGCGACCGACTGGGCACCGTCGAGGCGGCGCTCGACCGGGGCGAGTTCGCCGTCGAGGACGCGCACCTCCACGTCGCCGGCGAGACCATCGCTCCGGCGCGGTTCGAACTGCGCACCGAGCGCACGCTGGACGGCGACGGCGAGTTGCTGGACGCCGGCGAGGCGTTCCTCGTCGTCGACGGGGCGACGGCGACGGCGGACGGCCAGTAGCGACGCCGCCGGACGTTCGGCGCCGTCAGTGTCCTGGCGCTACTCCGGTGTGTCGACCCGCAGTTTCGCGGCGTAGGTCGCGAGCGAGAGGAAGGTCGCGAGCACGGTGAGCGTCACGGCGCCGGCGGCGGCCTGGTCGTGGGCCGCGAGCGTGTGGACGAAGCTGTCACCGACGCGTTCGGCGGGCATGAGGGTGTGGTGTGGCGGGCCCACGATGGGAACGAAGTAGTCGACGACGTCGTTCAGGAGGTACCAGCCGACGGCGACGGCGACCGCACGCGGCGGGAAGTCGTAGATGCGGTAGAGGACGAACCCCTCCAGGACCATCGCGAGGTGGCTCCAGAACAGGAAGTTGT
>CAZIVN010000299.1:0-2539 GCA_964542685.1 uncultured Halobacteriales archaeon | reverse complement strand
GGTAGTTCTCCTCGTTCATCGTCTTCGAGGAGCCGAAAAAGCCCATCGCGTCCGGCTCGTACTCCTCGCGGATCCGCTCCATCTCGTCGACGATGAGACTGTACGCCTCCTCCCAGCTGGCCTCCTGGAACTCCCCGTCGTCGTCCTTGATCAGCGGCTCCGTCAGGCGGTCCTCGTGGTCGACGACTTCCGTCGCGGCGCCGCCCTTGATGCAGACGCGGCCGTCGTTGACCGGCGCGTCCCCCCAGGGCATAAAGCGCATGTCGCCGGGCTCCTCGCCCGGTTTGACCTTGATTCCACACCCGACACCGCAGTACGGACAGATTGTCTTGACCGGCTCCTGATCCTCACTGGACATGGTGGAAGCCACCCCGTTCGTGCATGCCTAGACGCTACCATGCCACGAGCATGAATCTTTCCCGCCCGGTGATTTCGGACGTCTCGGACCGTCACCCTCCGGCCCGTGCGTCCCGCGAAACCACATCGTTGTCGCCTGCCGACAGGTCGTGTCGGCCACGCCCGGCGGCCGGCAGGGAAACGTTGAGGGGACGCCCACCCGAACGGGTTCTCCATGCCGCTGTCCACCGCCGCCGTCGACGAGGGGGTCGACGAGTACCCGAGCGTCCAGCCACTCGACGCGGTCGAACGCGAACACCTGGAACTGCTCCCCGGAACGTTCGCGGACGGCGACTACGGCTGGCGCACCGCCGAGTGGGTCGTGCAGTGGTACTACCGCCGCTTCCTCGGCGGCTACCCCGACGACGACCGGCGCGCGGGAGAGGACGCCTACGACGAGAACGGCTACGAGGACGTCCACGACGCCGTCTCGGCGGCCGTCGAGGCCGAGGCCACGGCGGCGAAACTCGACGCCCTGACGGCCCTCGACGGCGTCGACGTCCCCGTCGCCACGGCGTTTCTCGCGTTCGCACACCCGGACCGGTACGTCGTCGTCGGCGAGCGCGAGTGGTCGGTCCTCCGCGAACACGACGAGCTCGACGCTACGTACCCCGACCCGCCGACGGCCGGGGGCTACGAGCGGTACCTCGCGGCCTGCCGGACGGTCGCCGATCGCTGTGACCGGTCGCTGTGGGACGTCTACCGGGCGCTGTGGGTACTGGGCGCGGACTGAAACGAAACCGTATGGAACGCGAGCAGCGAACCGCGAGCGAGGATCCCCCCCTGGCGGTCCCCGAGCTCGTTCAGAACAGGCCCTCGATGTTCCCGTCCTCGTCGATGTCCATGTCCGCCGCGGCGGGGCGGGCGGGCAGGCCGGGCATCGTCAGCGCGTCGGCGGTCAGGGCGACCAGGAATCCGGCGCCGGCCGACGGGTAGATCTCGCTGATCTCGAGTTCCCACCCCTCCGGCGCGCCCTTCATGCTCGCGTCGTCGCTCAGGGAGTGGAACGACTTGGACATGACCACCGGCATCTCGTCGAACCCGAGGTGCTCCATGCGCTCGATGTCGTCGAGGGCGCCCCCGGTGAACTTCACACCGTCGGCGCCGTAGATCTCCGTCGCGATCGTCTCGATCTTCGACTCGATGGACTCGTCGAGGTCGTACAGGTACTCGAAGTCGGACTCGTCGCTCTCCTCGACGGCCTCGACGACGTTCTCGCCGAGGTCGACGCCGCCGTCGCTCCCCTCGGCGAACACGGTTGACTCCGCGGCCCTGATGCCCAGATCTTCGCGACAGTGGTCGAGGACGGCCTGGACCTCCTCGTCGGTGTCGTCCGGGAAGCGGTTGACCGAGACGACGACCGGGACGCCGAACCCGCTGAGGTTCTCGACGTGTTTGTCGAGGTTCTCGAACCCGGCCTCGACGGCGTCGATGCCGGCGTCCTCGAGTTCATCGTAGTCGACCGGCCACTGGTCGAGGCCGTGGTACTGCAGCGCCCGGACCGTCGCGACGAGGACGATCGCGTTTGGCGTCATGTCGCCCATCCGGCAGACGACGTTCATGAACTTCTCGGCGCCCAGGTCCGACCCGAACCCGGCCTCGGTGACGAGGTAGTCGCCCATCCCGAACGCGGCCTTGTCGGCGATCAGCGAGTTCGTGCCGTGGGCGATGTTCGCGAACGGGCCGCCGTGGACGAACGCGGGCGTGCCCTCGACGGTCTGGACGACGTTCGGCTTGACGGCGTCGCGCAGCAGCATCGTCACCGCGCCGGTCGCCTCGATGTCGTCGACCGTGACCGGGTCGCCCTCGCTGTCGTAGGCGACGATGATGCGGGCGACGCGCTCCTTGAGGTCGCCAAGGTCCGCCGCCAGACAGAGGACGGCCATCAGCTCCGAGGCCGCGGTGAGGATGAACCCGTCCTCGCGGGGCGTCCCCCCCGAGGCCCCGCCGAGGCCGACGACCGTCTCGCGCAGCGCGCGGTCGTTCATGTCGATGGCACGGGGCCAGGACACCTCGTTGACGTCGATGTCCAGGTCGTTGCCCTGCGAGAGGCGGGCGTCCAGCATCGCCGCGATGAGGTTGTGTGCCGAGGTCAGCGCGTGCAGGTCGCCCGTGAAGTGGAGGTTGATGTCCTCCATCGGGA
>CAZIVN010000298.1:0-2551 GCA_964542685.1 uncultured Halobacteriales archaeon | reverse complement strand
ATGGCGCCTATCCGGACGCCCGACTGGATCTCGTGGGCGCGCAGCAGCGAGTACAGCGTGTCGGAGGCCTCGTTCTCGTAGAACAGGTAGTTGACGTCGTCCAGTGCCACCACGAGGACGTCGTCGTTCTCGACGAGTTCTTCGGTGATGTCCTCGAACAGGCTCTTGAACGAGATGCCGCTGGCCGGCGGTTCGTAGTCGAACATCGACCGGAACAGCTGTGAGAACACGGAGTACCGCGTCGCGTTGACCTGGCAGTTCACGCGGACCGTGTGGATGCCCGACCGGGCGGCCAGCTCGTCGAACAGTTTGAGGACGGCGGTGGTCTTCCCGGTCCCCGGCGGCCCCCGGACGACGGCGTTCAGCGGGCGCGAGCCACGCACCGCGGGCCGGAGCGCGTACTGGAGGGTCTGCATCTGGCTCTCGCGGTGTTTGAACGTCTCCGGGACGTGGTCGATCTCGAACACCCGCTCGTCGCGGAACACCGACTCGTCCCACGACAGCATCCCGTCCGGATCGTCACTCATCACTTTCACCCTGCTCGCGCACCCACTTAGCCCTTCGGCAGACGGTAGTCAGACGTCGCCGTCGTCCCGGACGGACCGCGGCACAGAGACGGTGACGCGGTTACCGTCGTCGCGGCGCTCGAACACGACGACGCCCTCCGAGAGGTCGACGACCCAGTGGACCAGCCACAGGCCCAGCCCCGTCGTGTGGTACACGCCGGTCATCTCGCGGTCGCCGGTCAGCACGCGGTACTCCTCCTCGTCGATCGGTGGACACTCGTCGTCGATCCGGAGTTCGACGCGGTCGTCGACCGCCCGCACCGCGACCCGCACCGTCGGCGTCGCCGTCTCGGCGTGCCGGATGGCGTTGTCGAACAGTTCGACGACGGCCTGCTGGATTTCGGGCAGGCACCGGGCCGTCGCGGTCGCCGGGCAGTCGAGACGGACCTCCGCGTCCGGGTATCGATCCCCGATCCGTTCGACGGCGTCCTCGACGAGCGTGACGACGTCGACGGTCTCCGGGAGCCGGTCGCCCTCGGTGAGCATGTCGATGATCTGTCGCTGCTTGGCGGCCGTCTCGACCAGTTCCTCGCCGACCTGGCGGATGATTTCGGCGCGCTCGGTGTTCGGCTCGTCGGCCTCGCTCGCGATCAGGTCCGCGTTGCCCAGGATCACGTTCACGTCGTTGCGGAGGTTGTGCCGGAGCAGGTTGTCCATCACCGCGAGCTGGCGCTCGCGCCGCCGACGGTCGGTCACGTCGCGGGTGAATCCGACGACCCGGACCACCTCGCCGTCCTCGACGATGGGCTGTCCCTGGACCCACACCCAGGTGTCGTAACTGTCGCCGTTGCCGACACGGTACTCGATGTCGACGGCCTCGCCGGCCGACAGCCGGTCCATCGCCGCCCGGACCGACTCCCTGTCGGCCGGGTGGACGTTCTCGACGAACGTCGTCGGATCCTCTCTGAGCCGGTCGACGTCGCCGCCGTAGACGTTTTCGTAGGCCGGATTGACGAACAGGGTCTCGGTCCAGTCGGCGTCGAACATCCACAGCACGTCACACACCGAGCGGGACAGTTCCGCCAGACGGCTCTCGGTCTCGTCGCGACTGCGCTCGGCGGCGACCCGGTCGGTGACGTCACGCGAACTGACGACGTACCCGCCGATAGCCTCGTCGGTGACGTTCGAGAACCGGCTCTCGAAGTGGACGTACGACCCGTCGGCGGTCCGGTAGCGGTACGTCGCCGTCACGGTGCGGGGCTCGTCGGTCTCGATGACGTCCCGAAACAGCGTCCGCACGCCGTCCACGTCGTCCGGGTGGACGAATCCGAACGCGTCCTCGCCGACCAGCGTCTCGCTGTCGAACCCCAGGATGCGCTCCGTGGCCGCGTTGCAGTAGACGAACTGTTCCTGTTCGTCGACGACGGCCACCTTGTCCTGGGTGTATTCGAGCAACAGCGAGTGACCGTTTTGGGTCGCCATCTATCGCGTCGGTTAGAGGAACGACGCGGAAAAGGCTGATGCCGCCACGTGCGACCGTTGGACCCCCTTCGACCGCGCTCACTATCCGGCCCGCGAACGCGTGCACACCGACTGCTGCCGGCGGGATCAGAACTTCTCCAGCAGCCGTTCGTAGAACGCCCCCCGCGGGTCGGCGTCCGGGTCCGAGCCCCCGGCCAGTTTCTCGACGATCAGTTCCGGGGTCGACCGGGCGAGGTGGTTCTTCTTGGGCGAGCGGTCGACGACGAGTTCGCCGTCCTCCAGGCCGACGGCCTCGATGCCGTCGACGGTGACGTCGAACGCGCAGGCGTCCCTGATCTCGCCGGCCAGGTGCGAGACGAACACGCCGGTCGCGTCGTCGCCGGCCAGGGCCTCCAGGATGCCCGCGATGATCTTGGCGCTCGCGCCCGGTTCCGTGATCGACTCCAGTTCGTCGACGAGCACCAGCGACGTCCCGGCGCCGCCACCGCCGGTCGCGATGCCCGCGAACTCGCGGACCGTCGCCTCGAACGCGCCGGCGTCCAGCGTCCCCTGGGTCTTGGCGT
>CAZIVN010000297.1:0-2556 GCA_964542685.1 uncultured Halobacteriales archaeon | reverse complement strand
CGCCAGTCGACGCGAACGCTCATACCCGGTCGACGACCCCGTCGATGATCGCCTCGTCGACGAACAGGACGACGTGGTCGCCTCGTTCGAGGACCGTGTCACCGCGCGGCGTCACGAACTCCCCGTTCCGGGTCGCCGCCCCGACGACGACCCCGTCGGGCAACTGTGCCACCGCCTCGGCGATCGATCGGTCGACGAGGATACTCTCGTCGTCGAGTTCGACCTCGATGACCTCGGCCCGGCTGTCCTCGATCAGTGCGACGTTCTCCATCTGGCGGCCGTGCGTAAAGCGGGTAATCTCCTCGGCGACCACGTCACGGGGGTTGACCGCGACGTCGATGCCGACGGTCTCGAACAGCGGTGCGTACGCGGTCGTCTCGACGACGGCGACGGCCCGCTTGGCGCCCAGTCGCTTCGACAACAGGGAGACGAGCAGGTTCCGCTCGTCGCTGTCCAGGGCGGCCACGACGAGGTCCGCGTCGCCGACGTGTTCGCGGTCGAGGAACTCCTGGTCGGTCGCGTCGCTGTGCATCACCACCGTCTCCGGCAACTCCTCGGCGAGTTCCCGTGCGCGGTCGGCGTCGTTCTCGACGAGTCGCGCGTCCAGTTCGCTGTTCGAGAACAGGCGCGCCGTCTGGTAGCCGACGGCGCTCCCGCCGAACACGACGACGTCGCTGACGTCGTTGGTGCCCGTCGACAGGTCCCGCGAGAACGCGCCGACGCTGTCCGGACTCCCGATGACGACGAGGTCGTCGCCGGCCTCGATGACGGTGTCGCCGTCGGGGATCAGAATCGCGTCGTCGCGCAGCAAGGCCGCGAACGTCAGCGAGGCGAACCGGTCGGCCTCCGCAACCGTCTGGCCGGCGATTGGCGTCTCGGCGGTGACCTCGAACTCGGCCATCCTGACGGCGCCGTCGGCGAAGGTGTCGACGTCCCGGGCCCCCGGGAGCCCCGCGATGCGGACGATGGTCTGGGCGGTCAACAGGTCCGTCGACACCATGAAGTCGACGTTGAACGCCTTGCCGGACCGCTCCCAGGTTCTGAGGTACTCGACTTTCTTCACCCGGGCGATGGTGAAGGCGTCGCCGACGGTCTTGGCCGTCGCACAGGCGACGATGTTGGCCTCGTCGCTGTCGGTGCTCGCGATGACCATGTCGGCGTTGTCCAGTCCGGCCTCTTCGAGGACGTCCAGCGAGGTACCGTCGCCCTGGATCGCCAGGACGTCCAGTTCGTACGTCAGCGCCTCCGCGCGATCCGGGTCCAGTTCGACGACGACGACCTCGTGGGCCGACGAGAGGTCCGCGGCGATCGACGATCCGACCTCGCCGGCGCCGATGACGATCACGCGCACGCTGGTCTCACCCGTCGCATTGACCCAACGTTCCCCAGGGAGGGTTTTGGTCGTTTCCCTCTGGGACTGTGTCTCCGGAGCTCACACGACCGGACCGCACCCGTCGGGGTCCGGGCTCAGGTGTCAGTCCGGATCTCCAGGTCGACCGCCCGGCGTTCGCCCTCGAGGTCGGCGACGATGCCCTCGACGACCCGTTCGGCTTCGGTCTCGACCTTCGGTTTGACCTTCTCGATCACCCACGACAGCGAGACGAACCGCGGCAGGTCGAACTGGCCGGCCTCGGCCGAGTTCGGGTCGAACCGGACGACGAGCTCGACCCGGCAGGCGTCCGCGGCGTCGCCCGGCGGGTCGTCGACCGGTTCGACCGTCCACTCGCCGCGTGCGTTCACGTCCTCGACGATCCGCCACGACAGGCCGTTGGGCGGGTCGACGGCGGTCACCTCGGAGTGTGCGGTGTAGGAGAGCTTCCACCACGCGAAGTTGAGGTCGTACTCGGTGCCGGGCCCGCCGTCGCCGCGCTGTTCGACCGACTTCAGGTACTCCGAGTAGCGGGCGTACCGCGGGAAGTCCACGAGGAAGTCGTACATCTCCTCGGGCGAGACGCGGACGACGGTGCTGACTGCGACCCTGTCCACGCCCGGTTCTACTGCACCCCCTGGCCTTAAGTCTGGGTTCCCGGCGACCGGACGGGCCGACTCCTGCTGTCCGATAGTCTCACTCGCCGTTCGTGAGTCGGGTGTGGGCGCCGATCAGTGCGCCCGCCAGGTCGAGGTCCTCGACGTGGGTCTCCTCGTCGATGATCGACGACCTGATGTCGCTGTCCCGGACGGTCGCGTTCGGGAACACGACCGAGCGCTCGACGTGGGTGTCGACGAGTTCCGCGCCGGCCATGACGTGGACGTCGTCGCCGACCGTCGTGTTCTCCACGGTCGCGCCACGTTCGACGTGGCTGTCCCCGTCGAGGTACCAGGAGACGGCGTCGAGGTAGCTCTCCGGCGTCCCGATGTCGAACCAGGCGCCGTCGAACGTGAACGCGTAGACCGGCTCGCGGGCCTGGAGCCACTGGAGGAACCAGCCGGGCTCGTCGGGGTTGTTGTCCTCGGCGAGGTACGTCTCCAGGTCGGGCAGCGTCTCCGCGGGGAAGGCGTAACAGGCGATGGAGACCAGCGTGCTCTTGGGGTCGTCGGGTTTCTCCTGGAAGTCGA
>CAZIVN010000296.1:0-2590 GCA_964542685.1 uncultured Halobacteriales archaeon | reverse complement strand
TCGTCTCCCTGTTCGTCGCCGCCGGCGTGTTCCTGGCCGGCGGGCTGATCCTCTATCGCTCCGGGACCACGCTGCTGGCCGGCCAGCCGGACCCCGTCCGGAGCCCGGTCGCAGCGGCGGTCCTCGCCGTCTCGGCGCTCGCCAAGTACGGCCTCTACCGCTACTGTCTGGCCGTCGGCGATCGCCACAACTCCCCGGCCCTGGTCGCGACGGCACTGGACAACCGCAACGACATCCTCACGGCAGTCGCGGCGCTGGTCGGCGTCGTCGGGGCCGGCCTCGGCGTCCCACTCCTGGATCCGCTCGCGGCCGCCGTCGTCGCGGTCGGCGTCCTCTACACCGGCGTCGAGATCGTGCGGGACAACGTCGACTACCTGGTCGGCGCCGCGCCGCCGGCGGACCTCCGAGCGGAGATCGTCTCCCGTGCACGACGGCACCCCGACGTCGAGGGCGTCCACGACGTCGTCGCCCACTACGTCGGGCCCGAAATCGACGTCAGTCTCCACGTCGAGGTCGAGGGCGAGCGGACGCTCCACGAGGCGCACGACATCGAGACCGCGGTGATGCAGTCCATCGAGGGCCTCCCGGAGGTCGACGATGCGTTCGTCCACGTCGACCCGAAGGAACTCGGCGAGTGGAAGGAGGAGGCGGCCGAAGCGGAGCCAGAGCAGGACTGATCGAGACCCCGGACGCTCGCGCGCGGACTCGACAGTATATCGAGTTTCGTACAAAAACTGAGTTCCGCGAGCGCTTTAGGGGATCGAGCCCGTGTCAGCGAACACGATGGGTTACACACCGACGGTCGTCGCGGTCTGTGGCAGTCTCTCAGACGACAGCACGACACGTGGCGCGCTCCGACACGCCCTGGCGGCCGCCGCGGCCGAGGGCGCGAGGACGGACCTGCTCGACCTCCGGGAGTACGACCTCCCGATGTACGGCTCTGCGGGCAAGGCGGCGGGAGATGCCCCCCAGTTGCGCCGGGAGATCCGCGAGGCCGACGCCGTCCTCCTGGGATCGCCCATCTACCACGGCACGATCGCCTCGCCGCTGAAGACCGCCCTGGACTACTGCGGGTTCGACGAGTTCGAGGACACGCTCGTCGGCGTCGTCGTCACCGCCGGCGGCCGGTTCCCGACCTCCGCGGTCCTGCACCTCCGGACGGCCGCCCGCTGGGTCCGGGCCTGGGTCCACCCCAGGCACGTCGGGGTGCCGGACGCCAGCGACGTGGTCCAGGGGGGCGAGGTCGTCGACGAGGACTACGCCGACCGCCTGGAGACGCTGGGCGTCGAACTGACCCGCTACGCCGCCATCTCGCGGTTGCCGGACCTCGTCGAGTCGGCCGGCCGGGCCGAGGTCGAGTCCGCGCCCTGACCGGTCACAGCGACAGTTCGTACACCGTGGTCGGCACGGACGTCGACTCCAGGTCGAAGGTGTCCTCGCCGACGGCCTCGAACCCCCGCGACCGGTAGAACGACTCGCCGACGTCGTTGCCGCTGATGGTCTCGAGTTTCAGGCGCTCGATCCGGTCCGGCAGGGCGTCTTCGACGCGGGACAGCAGCGCGGTCCCGACGCCCTCGCCCCAGCGGTCCGGGTGGACGTACAGTTCCTTCAGGCCGGCCTCGGCTTCGCCGACGAACGACTTCGTCTCCATCGCCGGCGCCCAACGGGCGTAGGCGTACCCGACCACGCCGTCGTCGTCGGCGACGAACACGCCCTCGCGGTCCGCCTGCAGTCCCTCGTAGGCGCCGTCGACGCGCTCCTCGTCCGGTTCGGGATCCATCGCCGCGAGGACGTCCTCGGGGACGAGTCCGTCGTACGCCGCCCGCCAGGCCAGGACGTTGACCCGGAGCAGTTCGCGAACGTCCGTCCGGTCCTCGATGCGTCTGATCTCCATGTCCGGCGATTCGGAGCGACGCCCCTAACCCTTGTGCCGGTGTGAGAACGGTCGACGCCAGTAGTTCCGCCCGCTCAGACGGGTTCGGCCAGCGCGTACACCGTGTTCTGTCCGGTCACGCGCACCCGGACCCGGTCGCCGGGCTCGATCCCGTAGTCGTCGGCGTTCTGGATCACGATGGCGTGGTAGGCGTCGTCCCGGCACTTCACGGAGTCGGCGGTGCCCGGTTCGACGACCTGGACCTCGCGTTCGGTGCCGACCAGGGCCTCGTAGGCCTCGCCGACGACATCGCCTTTCAGGGCGGACATCGCCTTCGAGCGTTCCTTCTTGACGGTGCCGCCCAGCCCCTTCATCTCGGCGGCGTCGGTGTTCGGCCGCTTGGAGAACCGCGTGACGTTGATCCGTTCGGGGCGGACCTCCCGGAGCAGGGCCATCGACTGTTCGAAGTCGTGGTCCGTCTCGCTGGGGAACCCGACGATGAAGTCCGTCGCCAGCGTCCACTCCGCCAGGTGCTCGTCGAACGTCTCGACGACCTCGACGAACTCGGAGACGCAGTGCTGGCGGCGCATGTCCGCCAGGACGTCGTCGCTGCCCGACTGGACGGGGGCGTGCAGGAAGTCGTACAGCTTCTCGTTGTCGGCGAACGTGCGGGCCAGTTCCTCGCGGACGCCGTGGACGCCCTTCGGGTTCGCCATC
>CAZIVN010000295.1:0-2594 GCA_964542685.1 uncultured Halobacteriales archaeon | reverse complement strand
CGAACTCGTGGTCGGCGTACACGACGTCGTACAGCGGCGCGTAGTCGTCGAAGAACGATTCGGCGTCGCCGACTCCGCCCGCCTGGGGGTCGTCGGTCGCGGGACCCTCTCGTGCCTCGTCGCCGTCGCCACCGTCCGTCATGACTCGCCGCCGGACTCACCCTCGCCCTCGCCCCTGCCGCCGCCGCCCCGGATGGGCTTCGCGGTGCGAATCGTCCCGTCGCGCTCGATGGTCATCGCGGGCGTCCCGTCGGCGCTGTAGATGGTCAACTCGCCGCTTTCGGCCCGCAACTCTCCCGAGACCCGCGCGTCCGCGTCGCGTAGCAGGAGGTGGCCGGCCTCGCCCTGTCCGCCGACGACGAACGCGCCCTGGTCGCCGCGGTACTCCACGCTCGTCCGCCCCTCTTCGCCCTGGAACGCCACCGATCCGGTCTCGCCCTCGAAGGCGACGCGCGGCCGACCGACCTCGTCCCGGACCTCGACGTCGCCGGCGACGCCGCGCCCCCCGACCCGGAGGTCCGCGTCCTCGCCGTCCATCCGTGCTCTGACCGCCGCTGGCTCTTTCTCGTCTTCGCTCGACATGTCTCTCTCGGGGTACGCTACCACGGCCCATAAGTGTGCCCGACCCTCCAACGGTTCGCCCCGCTCAGCGCCGCCGGAGGACGAGCAGACAGCCCAGCGCGACCAGCGCCGCGCCGACGCCGAGGCCGGGGGAGCCGTCGCCGTCGGTCGCCGGCGCCGTTCCGGTCGGCGTACCGTCCCCGCCGTCGGTCCCGCCGGGCGACGACCGCTCCGTCCCGCCGGACCGCTCCGTGGTCGCTCCCGGGTCGTCGGATCCGGTCCCGGTCGTCTCCCCGCCCTCGTCGGTCCCGTCGCCCGGCGCGGTGGTCTCCCGGTCGGGGACCGTGGTCGGCGGCCCGTCGGGGACGGTCGTCTCGCCCGGGCCTCGCGTCGTCTCGGCCCGGGTCGTTCCCGGCTCCGGGGTCGTCGTTCGCGTTCCCGGCGCCGTCGTCCGGTCGTCCGGCGGCGCCGTCGTCTCGGGCGGTCCGGCGGTCGTGGTCCCGTCCGGTGGGTCCGTCGTGGGCGGCGGGTCCGTGGTGGTCGGGGGCGGGGTCGTCGTCTCCGGCGGGTCCTCCCCTCGCTCCTCGACGGTGACGACGGTCTCGGCGGTGTCCGTCTCCTCCGACGGCCCGACGACCTCGACCGTGACGGTGTGTCGCCCCGGTTCGTCGAAGGCGACGTCGGCGTACGGACTCCCCGTCACGAAGCGTTCCTCGCCGTCGACCGTCCACCGGTACTGCGCCGCGGAGGGGTCGTCGAGGCTCGTAGTCGCGACCAGGGACACCGACTCGCCCGTGATCGGCGTCGCAGGCGTGGCCCAGAGGTCGATGGTCAGGACCGCGACCTCGACGGTCCGGTTGGTCTCGTTCGTGCGCCCGTCGTCGTCGGTGACGGCGAGCGAGACGTTCCGTTCGCCCTCCCGTTCGAAGCGCCACTCGAAGGCCTGGTCGGTCGAGACCACCTCGCCGTCGATCCGCCACTCGTAGCTCTCGACGGTGCCGTCGGGGTCCGTCGCCGTCGCCTCGAACGTGATCGTCTCGCCGGGACTGGGCACCCGCGGGGAGTGGGCGAACTCCGCGACCGGCGGACGGTTCGTGGACTCGACCTGGACGATGGTCGCGTCGCTCGCGTCGCCGACGGTGACCACCGGCACCTGCTCGCCCGCGTCGCCCTCCTCGGTCCGCCAGGCGAGTTCCACGCGCGCCGTCTCGCCCGGCGGGAGCACCACTCGCCGCTCGTCCACGACGGTCCCGTCGACCGACAGGGTGATCGTCTCGGCCGCCTCCGTCTCCCCGACGTTCTCGACGAGTGCGACGACGGTGACGAACTCCCCCGCCTCGACGGGCGAGTTCGTCTCGTCGACGAGCACGGAGAACGCCGGCGACTCGTCCGGCGGCTCGGTCGCCGGCTCGACCGTCACCGGGACCTCGTCGGCGTCGGCCTCGCCGCGGACCGCCGCCGCGTACTCGCCGGCGTCGCCCGACTCCGTCTCCCACGAGAGCCGAACGGTGCGGATCTCGCCCGGTTCGAGCACGACGGTCTGGGTGTCGCGTTCGACGTCTCCGACGATCAGCGACACCTCCTCCTCGATCGTTCGGTCGGCCGTGTTCCGCAGGGCCGCCTCGACGGTCAGCGTCTCGCCCTCCGTGACCGGCGCGTTCGTCCCCTCGACGACGACGTCGGCGGTCGCGTCGGTCGCGGGGTCGCCGAGCACAGCGAGCGCGACGGTGTCGTCGAGGCTGACGTTCTTCGAGACGACGTTCGCGTCCGCGTCGGCGTCGCCGCCGAGGTCCGTCCACTCGCCGTCGTACCGCCACACGGACAGCGTCTCCTCGTTCACGTCCGACGCCGCCGCCTCGTCGTAGGTCACCGAGAGGTCGACGCCGGAGGGGAACTCCTCGCCGGTGGCGTCCACGGTGAGGAAGACGCCGACGTCGGCGGTGTCCGAGGGGGGATCGGCGTCGGCGCCGGGGCGCAACGCGACGTTCCGGACGGTGAAGGTGAACTCCCCGGGCGTGTCCGCGAACGTCGTC
>CAZIVN010000294.1:0-2601 GCA_964542685.1 uncultured Halobacteriales archaeon | reverse complement strand
TCTCTCGCAACTGGTTCAGGCCCAGGGTCACCTGGCCGTACGGGTCGTAGTCGTTCTGCTTCCCCCGCGCGGCCGCGGGTTCGTGGCCCGTGTACGCCTGGGCGGAGGAGAACTCCGAGGCGGGCCCGCCCGGGCAGTACAGGCACTTCCCGTGCGGGCAGGTGTGTGGCGAGGTCATGATGGCGACCGGCGACACCCCCGATGCGGTCCGGACGGGCTTGCGCTGTAACACCCCTTCCAGTTCCTCGCGGCGGTCGTCGGGCGCGAAGTCCAGAATCTCGGTGTTCTTGGGCACCTTCGGCGCGGAGTGGTCCCGGCAGGCGGCCATCTTCGCCGACTCGACGTCGTCTGCCGCCACCTCGCCAGCCAGAATCCGCTCTACCAGCGTCTCACAGACCTTCCTGAACGCCTCCGAGTCGGTCGGGTCCGCGCCGGAACTCATCGACTGACAGTGGCCGTCTCGCGACGGTAAGGGTTTCGGACGGCCGCCGGACCGTTCGAAGCGCCGTTCGGCCCGGTTCCTCACCCTGACGCGCGCTCGGAGCGGTGCGCGGTTCGGAACGCCAACGGCGCGCGAGGGACGCGACGAGCACCGCTGCTGGCAGGGGGTGAGTGAGTCGGAGAACGGATCCAGGACCGCCCTCAGGCCAGTTCCTCGGCGACGGCGGCGACGGCGGCGTCGAGCACCGCGGCGCGCTCGCCGCTGAGGAACTCCAGGTTGCCGTCGCGGCCACCGACGACGTGGACCCCCGCGTCCGGCAGGCGCTCGCGGACGGCCTCGCCGATCGCGCGGACGTCGATGGCCTCGGTCGCACGGAGGTGCAGTTCGTCCTCGTCGAGGCCGATAGTCACGAGCGTCCCGTCGACGTCTTCGCGACCCTCTCGGTGGAGTTCGTCGAGCAGCAGTCCCGTCGGCGGGAAGTCGAAGCGGTGGGTGTAGGCGTCGGTGTCCAGCACCGCGAACTCGATGCCCCGGGCCTCGTCCGTCGAGAGGTTCGCGCGAGCGGTCGCGAGTTCGTCGTCTAGTTTGACGCGGAACTGCTCGCTGACGTGACCCGCCAGGTCGCGGTCCGGCGCGAACAGCACGTCGGCGACGAGCTGGCGCTTGTCGCTGTAGGACTGGTAGTACGCCTCCATCGCGACGGCCTCGCGCAGCGTGCTCGCCGTCCCGGCGTCGACGCCGACGTCGGCGGCCAGGTCGACGTACGCCTCGGGGGCGGCCTCCCAGTAGCTGACCGCGGGCAGGTGGGCGACGTCGTCGCGGACCTCGTCGTTGATCATCGTCGCGAGGCTCGCCGCGAGTGCCGTCGTGGTCACGTCCGTGGCGTCGCTCCCGGCCAGGTCGGGGTTGACGACCGTCGAGACGTCCTCGACGATGTCCTCGTCGGGGTGGTTCGCGTCGACGACGACGCGCTCGGCGCCGTAGAGGTCCAGCAGACGGTAGCCGTCGGCCGACTCTCGCGTGCTCCCGGCGTCGACCAGGACCACCAGCGGGAGTTGCTCGTCGTGGCGCTCCCTGGCCTCCAGCATCTCCGTCGCGTCGTCCGTCGCGGCGTCCATGTCGTACACCGGATCGTCCAGCGGTTTGCGCTCGACGTAGTGGTACTTCGCGTCCTCGCGGGCGTGTTCCGCCGCCAGGAGCGGCAACACGGCCCGCTCGATGGCCGCGCCGGCGATGTAACCGTCCGCAGTGGCGGTGTGCCGGAGCAGCACCGGTCGTTCCTCCATCACAGCCCGGCGAATCGCCGTCGCCGCCGCGACGAGGTCGTCCTCGACGGCCGCGACGGGCGCGTGGTCCGCCAGCAGCGTGACGTCCTCCGGACGGGCGTCCTCGTCGAGTGCCGCTTCCAGGCGGTCGAGGACCGCGCGTTCGTCGTCGTCCTCGAGGCGTGCGAGCGCTTCGGTCTCGACCTGGAGTTCGCCGCGCCGTTCCTCGACTTCGCCCTCCAGGCGCACGGCGTCGTCGACCTCGACGTCGGGATAGGCCCGGACGCCGGCCTCGACGAACGCCGCACACTTCACCGCGGCCGTCTCGTCGCGGAGTTCGAACACGGTCGGGCCGCTGGTCTGCCGGATGGAGACGACCCGGCCCTCGATTCGGACCGTCTCGCCGACCCGGTCACCGAGGCTCTCGACGGTGACCCTGTCGAGTTCGTCGCCGGGTTCGGCCTCGGCGTGGTCCCCGGCGTCGGCGCTCGGGCCCTCGTCGGCCGCCGTCGAGCCGCCAGCCTCGTCTACCGCAGTGCCGCCGGCGCCGGCGCCGTTGGCCGCCATCGTTCCGTCGCCGCCCGCGGTCGTCTCGGTCCCGCCGTCGCTGGCAGAGGGACCGCTCGATTCACCGTTCCCGTTTCCCGCCTGGGCCACGCTCCCCTCGTCCGCGTCGCTCGCGTCGCCCCGGTCGGGTTTCCGGTCGCCCTCGGGGTCGTCGACGAGGACGCCGCGGAAGGAGCGTTCCTCCTGTCGGATCGACCAGCCGAGGTCGACGTTCCCGTTGTCCCGGACGCCGGTGACCTGGACGAACACGGTGTCGCCCGGTTCCCAGTCCAGACTCTCCAGTCGGGTGTCCAGTTCGCTCTTGTGCAACAGGCCGGTGACGCTGTC
>CAZIVN010000293.1:0-2618 GCA_964542685.1 uncultured Halobacteriales archaeon | reverse complement strand
CGACGACCGCGTCCACGTCCACCACGTCTCCGCGACGAAGGCGATCCGCGACCTGGGCTGTGCCCCCGACGGGTACAGCGCCGAGGTCGAGGCACTCGTCGAGTTGACCGGCGAGCACATGGAGCGGGTGTGGACGAACGTGGAGGCGCTCGACGCCGACGAACCCTGACGGCGGGGGCCGCGCTCACTCGGGGCGCGCGACGCCGGTGAACTCGAACCGTGCGCCGGTGGCCCCGTCGACGTCGTCGGCGACCCGGACCGACCAGCCGTGAGCCTCGGCGATTTCGGCGACGATCGACAGCCCGAACCCGGTGCCGTCGGCCATCGAGGAGTAGCCGGGCTCGAACACCTGGTCACGCTCCTCCGGCGGGATTCCCGGGCCGTCGTCGGCCACGTAGAACCCGTCCTCGCAGTCGCCGACGGTGACCGTCACCCCCGGGTCGTCGTGGTCGTCGGCCTCCGTCCGATTGCCCGTGGAACCGTGTTCGACGGCGTTCCGAAACAGGTTCTCGAACAGCTGTCGCAGCCGAGGCTCGTCGGCGCGGATCGTCCGGTCGGTCTCGACCTCGATCCGTGCGTCCGCGGTCTCGACGGCCCCCCAGCACCGTCGGGCGGTGGTGGCGAGGTCGACCGGCGCGACGTCGGACACCTCGTCGCCCTGGCGTGCGAGGGTGAGCAACTGGTCGATCAGTTCGGACATCCGGTCGTGTGACCGCTCGACGGCGTCCAGGTGATCGCTGTCGAACTCCTCGCGTGCCAGTTGCAGGCGTCCCTCGGCGACGCTCAGCGGGTTCCGGAGGTCGTGACTGACGACGCTGGCGAACTGGTCGAGCCGGTCGTTCTGGCGTTCCAGCTGGCGTTGGCGCTCCGTGCGCTCGGTGACGTCCTGGAGCGTGCCACGAACGCGGACGACGTCGCCGTCCTGGGCCTGCGGACGAGTCCGGACCCGAACCCAGCGGGTCTCGCCGTCGACCACGACGCGCAACTCCAGGTCGAAGGGCTCCCCGTCCTCGACGGCCGCCTCGTAGGCCTCGCGGAGCGTCGACCGGTCCTCGGGGTGGAACTGCTCGATGCCCTCCTCGACGGTGGTATCGGCGTCGGCCGGGAGGCCGAGCACCTCCGCGACGGCGTCCGTTCCCCACTCCTCGTCGTTCCGGAAGTCGATCTCCCAGGCGCCCAGGTCGGCGATCTCCTGTGCTTGCCCGAACAGGTCGGTCCGCCGTTCGAGGCGCCGTTCGTAGGCGCGACCGTCCAGGGCGGCCTCGACGCTCGTCGCGAGGATCTCGAAGAACCATACGTCGTCGCGGTCGAAGGTGCCCGTCCGGTCGGTCGTCGTCAGGAACAGTCCGTGGTCGCCCAGCGCCGCCACGATGGCACTGCCAACGGAGGACTGTTCGACGTCGGTTTCGGCCACGATGTCGTCGTACACGCGCGTCTCCCCGGCCTCGTAGATCTCCCAGAGGAGTTGCGCCTGTGGCGAGCCCCCATCGCGGGGGTAGCTCGGTTCGAAGTCGATGGACTCCCGGACCGCCTCGGTGAGACACAGCGGCGAGAGTTCGCCGTCGTCGACGTCGTGGACGAACGACCACTCCAGACCGAGCACGTCCCGTGCGGTGTCGACTGCGATCCGGGCGATCTCCGCCTTGTCGTCGACCTGCATCAGTTCGCGGGTGACCCGCTGGAGTTCTTCGAGTTTCCGTTCGCGTTCGTTGCGTTCGGTGACGTCCGTGTAGACCGCGAACCCGCCGGAGCCGTCCTCGTAGCCGGCGTTCTGCAGGAGGAAGTCCCGCTCGCCGTCGGCGGTCAGGCGCGTGACCTCCTCGGAGAACGCCCGCTGCTCGGTCCGGACGCGCTCGTTGATCGCTCTGGCCTCCGACCGCCGGTCCTCCGGGACGATGTAGTCGTCGAGCGGTTCGCCGACGATCTCGTCGGCGTCGAAGCCGAACACGGACTCGAAGGCCGGATTCACCTGCGAGACGAGCGACTCGCTGCCCGTCAGTTCGACCTCGACGGCCGGCTGGCTCAACTGTTCGAACAGGAGCCGGAAGCGCCGGCGCTCGGCGTCGAACTGCGCCTTGGCCCGGTACCGATCGACGGCGTTCTCGATCCGGTTGGCCAGGAGCGTGTACTGCTCGGTCCCGGGCTCCTTCGGAATGTAGTCCGTCACTCCGGCCGAGATAGCGTCGCTGGCGACGGCCTCGCTGCCCTCGCCGGTGAACAGTACGAACGGCATCTCCGGGGAGCGCTCGCGCACGGCGTCGAGGAACTCGATGCCGTTCATCCCGGGCATATCGTAGTCCGAGACGACGCAGTCGTAGTCGCCGTCGGCGAGTTTCGCCAGCCCGGTCCGGGCGTCCGTCACCGGGTCGACGGCGATGTCCTCGGAGATCCGTTCGAGTCGCGTCGCGGTCAGTTCCGCGAATCCCGCCTCGTCGTCGACGTGAAGCACCCGGACGCCCCCTGTCATGGACTCCCAGTACAGGCTCCGGAGAAAAAGTCGTTCTCCCCGAGACTCCACGGCCGCCCCGAGGTGGCGCCTGGCGGGGGCGACCCTCGCTCGCAACGGGCGTTCCGACCGAACTCATACGGTTTAGTTTCACTGTTTACCGGTGATCGCC
>CAZIVN010000292.1:0-2636 GCA_964542685.1 uncultured Halobacteriales archaeon | reverse complement strand
ACGGGTTCGGTTCGCCGTGTTCCGGCGAGCACCGCCACCGGACTGGTGCTCGCCGGGAATGATTCGGATCGGACTGGGCAGTAGCGGTGCGTGTGAGACCCCTCCGAGACGGGTGGCGTCGGTCGGCCCCGACGGCCCCCGCTCGTGAGAACGGGACGGTGACTACTCCTCGCCGAACACGTCGTCAAGCGACTTGTCCGTCTCGTCGGCCGACAGCGCCTCCCGAATCTCCGCGCGCCGCCGCTGTGCGCGTTTGTTCCGTCCGGACCGCTCGCGACCGCGTTTGGTGTCACCCATACCCCGACACACGTCACCAAGCCACATAGAGGTACCGCTCGCGTGACGCCCGGCTCGGAGTGGCCCCCGACGTCGGCGAACGACCCTACGGCACGTCCCAGTACAGCACCACGCCGCCGTCGAGGCGTTCGACGTCCCGGAGGGTCAGTTCGGGGAAGTCCTCGACGAACCCCTCGCCGTCGGCGAGCGTCGGCGCGTCGCGGCCCCCGACGACCTGCGGGCCGACGAACACGGAACACTCGTCGACGAGTCCGGCCTCGAACAGCGAGAAGATGATCTCTCCGCCCCCCTCGACGAGGATCTCCTCGACGCCGAACGCCGACTCCAGGCGGTCGAAGGCCGTCGCGAGGTCGACCCGGTCGTCGCCGGCGACGACGACCTCCGCCCCGGCCGCCTCGAACCGCTTGCGTCGCCCCTCCGGCGCCAGTTCGCTGACGAGGACGACCGTCGGGGCCGCCTCGTCGAGGATTCTCGCGTCCGGCGGCATCCGCCCCCGGGAGTCCGCGACGACGCGGATCGGACCGCCAGTCGCGACGTCGACGACGAGGTGCGGGTCGTCCGCGACGACGGTGCCGACGCCGACGGCGATGGCGTCGACCTCGGCACGGATCTCGTCGACGCGGGCGAAGTCCTCGGGCCCGCTGATCGCTACCTGCTCGCGCCGACGGGTGGAGAGTTTCCCGTCGGCGCTCACGGCTGCGTTGACGCGAACGTGCATGGAGAGGGCTCCGGTCGGTGCCCGAAAACCAGTTTCGGTGTCTCGACTGCCTCGCGAACGACGGCGACCGGTCCACGCGAGGAGTCACGCCGTCGTCGCGACGCGGAGTTTGCGTCGCCGCGGGCCGTCGCACTCCACGAACAGCACGGCCTGCCAGGTGCCAAGCGCGAGTGCGCCGTCGACGACCGGGACGGTGACGCTCTCGCCGAGGAGCATCGAGCGCAGGTGTGCGTCGGCGTTGTCGTCGACGGCGTCGTGTGCGTACCCGTCCCCGCGGGGCGCGAGTCGGTCGAGCGCCCCTTCGACGTCCTCGAGCAGTCGTCGCTCCGGTTCGTTGACGACGACGCCGGCCGTCGTGTGCGGGACGAACACCGTACAGACGCCGTCCGGGACGTCAGCCGGGAGTGCCGCCGCGACGTCGTCGGTGACGTCTCGCACCGACACGCGCTCGTCGGTCCGGACCTCGATGGTGGCGTGCATACCCGACGTAGCGAGGTGGCCGAGAAAAACCCTCGCCCCCCAGGACGAACCCTTTTGTCCGGTCCGGCCGAATTCCCGTCGATGACACTCGACGACCATGCCGAGGAACTCGCCTCCGACCTCGGCGTCGACAAAGAGGAGGTCAAAGCCGACCTGCAGAACCTCGTGGAGTACAGCGTCCCGATCGAGGAAGCGAAAGGGAGCCTGCGCCGGAAGTACGGCGACGGCGACGGCGGGGGCGACGGCAGTCCCTCGACGGTCGCGGTCGAGGAGATCACGCCCGACAGCGGTTCGGTCACCGTCACGGGACGGGTCCTGACGGTCGGCGCCCGGACGATCCGGTACCAGGGCGACGACCAGACGATCTACGAGGGCGAACTCGCCGACGAGACGGGGCGGATCGACTTCACCGCCTGGAACGACTTCGACCTCTCGGCGGGCGACACGATCACCGCCGGCAACGCGGGCGTCCGCGAGTGGGAGGGCGACCCCGAACTGAACCTCGGCGAGTCGACGACGGTCAGCGTCAAGACCGACCCGCTGGAGGTGCCGTACGACGTCGGCGGCGACGCCGACCTCGCGGACCTGGACAGCGGCGATCGCGGGCGGACGCTGGCGGTGACCGTCCTGGAGGTCGAGCGGCGGATCATCGACGGCCGGGACGGCGAGACGGAGATCCTGAGCGGCGTCGTCGGCGACGAGTCCGGACGCCTCCCGTTTACCGACTGGGACCCCCACCCGGCCATCGAGGCCGGCGGGACCGTCCGGATCGAGAACGCCTACGTCCGGGAGTACCGCGGCGTCCCGGAGGTGAACGTCTCGGAACACTCGACCGTGACCGAACTCGACCGCGAGGTCGCCGTCGGCGACGCCGCCGAGCGCCTGACGGTCCGCGAGGCCGTGACCCGTGGCGGCGTGTACGACGTCGAACTCCAGGGGTCGCTCATCGACGTCCGCGACGGCTCCGGCCTCATCGAGCGCTGTCCGGAGTGTGGCCGCGTGGTACAGAACGGCCAGTGTCGGTCCCACGGCGACGTCGACGGGGAGGACGACCTCCGGGTGAAGGCCATCCTCGACGACGGGACGGCGACGGCGACGGTCGTCCTCGACGACGAACTCACCGCGGCGGTGTACGGCGGCG
>CAZIVN010000291.1:0-2671 GCA_964542685.1 uncultured Halobacteriales archaeon | reverse complement strand
TCACAGCCGCTTTCGCAGCACCGTCGCCGAGTCGGGACACAGCTCCGAGAACTGCGTCGTCTCCCGAATCGCTGGCGGGACCGACGCGCGGTCGATCCGGTCGTAGCCCCGCGCGGCGAAAAAGTCGGCGGCGGTCGTGGTGAGGAGGGACAGCGTCTCGACGTCCGCTGACCGTGCCTCGGCTTCCAGACGGCGCGTGATGGCCGCGCCGTGACCCTCCCCACGGCGGGAGGAGTCGACGACGACCGAACGCAGGAGTCCCTCGGCGCCGTACGCCTCGAACCCGCCGACGCCGACCCGGGTCCCGTCGGCGACCGCGACGTAGAACCGCCCGGGGCCGGAGCGAACGTCGGCGGTCGGCAGGCCGGCGCGGTCCAGCAGTCGCTCGACGTAGTCCAGGGCGTCGTCGTCGGCCGAACGGAGGGCGATGGCCCGGTCGCTCACGGGAGCATCGTCGGGGCGCGCGGGCAAAACCGTTGGCCAAGCGGTCCCACTGACCGGCGAAGCGCAGTGCCCGCCACCGTTGGAAACCCTTTTCGGGCAGCGACCGGAATCGGGAGGCATGACGGACGACAACGGTACCGAGGACCACGAGGCCGAGGACAGCGAGGCGGAGTCGAAGGGCGACGACGAGGAGAAGTCGTTCCGCGAGCGCGTCGAGGAGATCCGAGAGAAACGCGCCGAGGAGGGCGACGAGGAGCGTGGAGAGCGCATGGAGGAGATGATGGGCGGCGGTCCCGGCGGCGGCGGCCCGGGCGGTATGGGCGGCGGCAACCCGTTCGCACAGATGATGTCCGGGATGATGGGCGGCGGCCCCGGCGCCGGTCCGGGCGGTCCCGGTGCGGGTCCCGGCGGGCGCGGTGAGGAGAGCGACGACAACGAGGAACTGGTCCGGGAGCTCCGCCAGGTGCGCGACGAACTGCGCGACCAGACCCGCGCCCTGAAGCGCATCGCGGACGCGCTCGAAGACCGGTAAGCGAGCGGAAGGTCGTCAAAGTTCCCCGGACGGTCACGGCCCCGTAGCGGTCGCGCGGTGAGTGCCGACGGGGCACGGTGAGAGGAGCCCCGGGGCCGGGATTCGACTACGGGAGCGGCGTCGGCGCGGCCAGGTCGGCGTAGATGTCGGCGAGTTCGTCGACGGTGTGTTCGATGCTGATGGCGTCCCGGCGGTCCAGGCAGTTCTCCGAGAGGCGCTCGCGGTTCTCGAGGGCCCTGCGGACGCTCTCGACGAGGCCCGAGACGTCGCCGACCTCGAAGTGGTACCCCGTCTCGTCCTCGACCACGGTGTCGGCCAGGGCGCCGGCGTCGGCCCCCGCGACGGGCGTGCCACAGGCGTTTGCCTCCAGTGCGACCAGTCCCTGGGTCTCGACCGGACTCGGGAACGCGAACACGTCCAGCGCGGAGTAGAACGCGGGCAGTTCCTCGCGGTCGAGAAAGCCCAGGAAGCGGACGTCGGCGTCGACAGCCGCGGCCCGCGCTTCCAGGTCCTCGCGCGCCGGGCCGTCACCGCCGAGGACCACGGTCGCCTCGAGGTCGGCCGCGGCCTCGATCAGATCCAGCAGGCGCTTCTCGTAGCCGTGCCGCCCGGTGTATCCGACCAGCGGTCCCTCGAGGTCGTACCGGTCCCGGAACGCCGTCGCGTCTGCGGGACGGAACCGGTCGACGTCGACGCCGTTCGACAGCACCCGGACCGGCGTGGAGATACCCACCCGCTCGCGGAGGTACTCCGCGGTCGGTTCCGTCGGCGCGAGGACGAGGTCCGTCCGTTCGAGGAACCACCGTTCGTAGGCCTGGCTGATCCGTTCCAGGCCGTCCGAGATGGGGTCGATGTCCGTGAAGTAGTCCGTGTACTCGCCGGTCGGCGTGTGGTAGGTCGCCACCAGCGGCATCGACCGGTCGCGGGCCAGGCGGAGGGCACCGATACCAAGCGAGAAGGCGGTGTGTGCGTGGACCACGTCGACGTCGGTGACGTCGTCGGGGACGCTGGGCGAGCCGACGCGGTAGCCGTCGTAGAAGGGGAAGGCCGCGCTGCGAACGGGATACTCGCCCGCGTCCGGGTCGTACTCCGAGTGTGGGTAGACGACGTCCATCCGGCCGCCCCGGTCTTCCCACCGGTCACGCCAGGCGTCGATCGTGTACGTGACGCCGTTGACGGTCGGCAGGTAGGTGTCCGTAAACGCCGCGACGGCCGGAAGCATCGTGGAGACGAACGCCGGGCGCTCTCTTAAGCGATTTGACTTCGACTCGTCGGCGTTCGGGGTCCGGCGGCAGTCACAGGAGGCGGCTACCGCCCGAGCAGGGAGGGGGATCCCCGGTGGGAGCCGTCGTCAGTCGTCGGCGGGGCTGGCGGGACTGGTCATCTCGACGTCGGGTGCGTCGACGCCGAGTTCGTCGATGGCGACCTGGGCGGCGCGCTTGCCCGACAGGAGCATCGCGCCGAACGTCGGCCCCATCCGCGGGAGGCCGTAGGTCGTCGCGGTGGCCATGCCCGTGACGACGAGTCCGTCGTGTGCCAGGCCCGTGTGCTCGACGACGGCGTCCTCGCTTTGCCCGACCCACATCGAGTCGTGGCCCGGCGAGTCGTGGCCCGGCGCGCCGTACGTGTCGTCGTCGGTCCCGTCCATGCCCGTCGACCCCTCCTCGAGGCCCGGCGGGTCGAGGACGCCGCGCT
>CAZIVN010000290.1:0-2700 GCA_964542685.1 uncultured Halobacteriales archaeon | reverse complement strand
CGGGCTCTCGTCCTTACCAAGGACGCGCTTTACCGCTAAGCTACCCAGGCGCCGTTCGACAGTTGCCCCGAACCGTCTTTAGGCGTTTCGATCCGTCACTACCGGAGCGCCCTCCCACGGGTCGCTTACCGATCGTCCTCGGCAATGTAGTTCTGCAGGGCTCGCTCGATGTTGTCCAGTTCGTCGTCGAGGTTCCGCTTGAAGAAGCGTTCGAGCCCGGGGACGGAGCCGTCGACCGCGAAGCGGTTCACGATACGAGTCCCGTCGTCGACGGCGGTGAGTTCGTGTTCGCCGATGACCTGCATCATCCGGGAGCGACCCTCGAACTTGACGAAGTTCGGCGGGTCCCGTTCGAGGTCGGCCGTCTCGACGGCGATGGTGCTGTTGACGGCCGGAATGGGGAGTTTGACGTGCCACGTCATCTCGTTGTTCCCCGCGTCGTTGCTCTCGTAGCTGTCGACGACGCTGATCGCCTCGGCCCGTTTCGCGGGGTCGGAGAGGAGCTCCCAGGCGTCGTCCTGCGAGAGTGGCACGGTGAAGGTCCGGGAGACGCGAACGGTCATACGTCGACGTACTCCCGGGGACGGCAAAGAATCATCGAACGCCGACGATCCGACCGGCTCTGGAGGCGGTCACGCCGCCGGCAGGGTCACTCCTCGGCCGGGGACGGATCCCGGGTCGCCACGATGCGCCGGATCTCGTCGTCGGTGTCGCCGAGCGCACGGCCGGGGGTCGGCAGGGGGACCGACTCGATCTCGGTGGCGAACGACTCGGCGTACTCGGACAGTTGCGGTGGTGTCGTCTGGAGGACGAGGTCGGCGCCGGCCTCGATGGCGAGGACGATCACGTCGACTTCCAGCGAGGGATCGGTCGACGGTTCGTGCAACTGTTCGTAGGTCATGTTGCGGCCGAACCGCCGAACGATCTCGACGGCGTGGTCCGCGACGCCGGTGTGGGTGAGATAGGAGAACCCCCGCGAGACGAGCGCCTCGGCGACGAGGAAGTCCAGGTCGTGTTCGGTGAGGTCGCCGTCGCCGTTCCAGGGTTCGTCGCGCGCGAGTCGTCGAGTGTGTTTGAGCCCCTCGTAGGAGAGCTGGACGCCGACACCCCGTCGTCGCGCCGCCTCCACGTCGGCCGTCTCGGAGATCGCGGTCGCCGTCCGGACCGTCAGCACGCCGGGCGTGAGCGATGCGTCCGCGATGATGGCCTCGAGTTCCCTCCGGAACTGCTCGGGCTCGATGTCGCCGATGGCATCGTACAGCTTCTCGTTGACCCTGTCGACCTCCGCCATTACACCTCGTAGGGACTGTTCAATTCATAGGTCTTGGGATGCACGGGTGTCCGGTTCCCGTCCACCATCCGGCGATGGACCGGGGTGGCCCCGGGTCACAGCACCAGGCCGATCATCGACGGGATATTCGATAGGACGGTGACCGAGACGACCTCAAGGAACAACCGGATGTCAGTCGGCCAGTTCGGGAGGTTCTCGATCTCGTTTTTCAGCGAGATGAACGCGTCGGAGTTGGTGACGACCTGGAGGTCGGGTTCCGGCGTGCTCTCCAAGAAGACCCGGTCGATGTCCTCGGCGTGTTTCTCGTGGAGCCGGGCGAGTCTGGCCCGTTTCGTGTCGACGATCGCCCGATGGAGGCCGTAGATGCTCCCGACGAACCAGCCGACGATCAGCGGCGTCATCAGGACGGCGAACAGCAACAGTAGCGGGTTCGTCGTCACCAGCCCGATGACGCCCGCCGTCGTCACCATCCCGAAACCGATCAGGAGCGTGTGGAAGATGAACTGGCCGAACGGTTCGAGACCGAAGTGGGTGTCACCGGCCATCAGGTTGAGTCGGATCCGGAACTGCGAGGCTCGGAACGTCAGGAACAGCCAGGCGGTGCCGAGAAACGTCACGGCCGTGAACAGGGAGAGACTGGCGTAGCCGACGACGAAGAGGTAGTAGGCGACGAGCACCGCCGTCCCGACCGCCGTCGACGGGAGGTCCACCGGGACCGCGGTCGCGATCAGGACCGCCCAGAGGCCGTACATCGCGGCGAGCGACGCCCAAAAGCGGGGTCGGTGGGATCGTCCGTGGGGCCCTGGCGCGACCGGCGAGTAGAACGATAGGTGGTACAGTCGTTCGAGGAATCGTCCGACGAACCCGTAGTACGCGGCGTCGTCCATGTCGAAGGCGGTTCGGATTCGGCACAGCACCGTCGGGAACCGCCGATCGATGAAGAACACCCCGAACAGTGTCAGGACTGTGTTCCCCACGAGGACGCCGAGCATCGGAACGGTCACCAGCGGGTGGTCGAGGTCGTAGACGGTCGTCAGCACGACGCCCGGGACCGTCACGACGACGAGGAACGCGACGGAGAAAACGACCGGGTGGATCCCACGGCGTCGGAGTACCTCCCAGAGGCTCACGCGGTGGTGTAACGAACGCAGTTCCGCCCGCGTCTCGACGGTCGGGTGTGGCTCGTAGTCGAACAACCACTCCGTGAGACGATCCCACACCATCTTGGTCGCGTCCTGTGCATCAGGATACACCTTCTAAACTGTACCGGTCGCCACGGCGTCGGTGCCGGAATCGTACCGTGACAACGAGGCGAATCGGGAGCGATCCCGCGTCCCGGTTCGAGACGGACGTCGGCGACTTACGACGGCCCTCGTGACGCCGTGGTCCGGGGGCCTGGTTCCGACTCA
>CAZIVN010000289.1:0-2704 GCA_964542685.1 uncultured Halobacteriales archaeon | reverse complement strand
CCGGGTCGAACCCGGCGCCGCCCTCGCCCGGGTCGTCCGGCGGCGCGGCGTACGACCGCGCGCTGGTCGACGCCCCCTGCTCCTGTGAGGGCACCGTGCGCAAGAACCCGACGGTGCTCGACGACTGGACGCTCGAGCACGTACGGGGGATCGCCGGCGTCCAGAAGGGCGTCCTCCGGCGGGCCGTCCAGGCCACCCGTCCGGGCGGGACCGTCGTCTACTCGACCTGTACGTTCGCCCCCGAGGAGAACGAGGCCGTCCTCGACCACGCCCTCGCCGAGGAACCGTGCGACCTCGTCGAGTTCGACCTCCCACTGGAGTCCTCGCCGGGCGTCACCGGGTGGGAAGGGGAGGCGTACGACGACCGGGTCACCCGGGCGAAACGCATCTACCCCCACCAGAACGACACCGGCGGCTTCTTCTGTGCGAAACTGGCGGTGACCGGCTGATGGGGGCGGAAAACGACAGTCACCGCTTCGACCGTCTCCCGGCGACCGCGGACGACCGCCGCGTCGAGGGCCGGGCCACGAGACGCGCGGTGCTGGACTGGTGGGACGAGCGGTTCGGCGTCGACCCGGAGGTGTTCGAGTCGTACACCTTCTGGGAGCGCGGCGCCGGCAAGGTCTGGGTCTTTGCCGGCACCGCCGCGTCGCCCGTCGCGGTCGAGGGCCTCGGGATGGCGTTCCTGCGGACGCGCCGGGAGCACTGGAAACCGACGCTGGAGGCCGTCCAGCGGTTCGGCGAGCACGCCTCGTGCAACGTCCTCGACCTGTCTCGGGAGGCTGCGGCGACCTTTCTCGCCGGCGAGGACCAGGCCGTCGGCTGGGACGGCGACTGGGGCTACCTGGTCGTCACGCACGACCTGGCCGGCGAGACGGAACCGCTGGGCGTCGGGCTCTACGTGTACGGCGAACTCCGGTCGCAGGTCCCGAAGGGGCGTCGCCGTGACCTCCGGTAGGTCCACGACGAACGCGGGGTTCCGGCCGGTGAACGCCCGCCTGGACTGCCGGTCTGCCGGCCAGCGACGACTACCGCGTCAGCGCTCCCTGACCGTGCCGCCGCTCAGACCGTCCCACTCGACGCGGTAGTCAAGGCACGAGAGCGTGGCGCTCGCGTCGTCGATACCGTGCTCGTCGAGGACAGATTCGGCCTCGGCCAGCTCTATCCCCGCCTCGATCCGGTCGCGGACGTCCTCGAGGACGGCGGGGCGGACGAGCGTCCGGCCCACGCGCTCGTGTTCGGGGAATGTCTTGTCCTCGAGCGCCGACTCGCTGACGCCGTACTCCCCGGCCAGCGTCTCCAGCGTGACCACGTCGGGCGACGGCGTCAGTTCCTCGGGGAGCGCCGCGGCGCTCGCGGCGACCAGTTCGTCCTCGTAGCGCCGGAGAGCGTCCCGGACATCTTTCACCCGGACGGTCCCGGAGTAGGGGATCGCGCGGTGGTCGCGGGCCTCGATCTCTTCGCCGACGCCCAGGTCCTCGTCGACGGCGACGAGCATCTCGACGTCCTCCAGTTCGGCGAGCTGGCCGAGTTTCTTCTCGACGTACTCGGGCGTCCAAAAGCCCATGATCTCGAAGTAGACGCGGAAGTCGGCATCCGGCGCGCCGGCCGTGCGGTCCGGCGTCTCCGGGCCGGCCCCGTCGCCGGCGGGCGACCAGTCGAACGCGAAGTCGGGGATCGCGACGCGTGCGCCGGCGGCCAGGGGTTCGGGCTCGCGGACGAGGTCCCAGTCCAGGTCGAGCGACCCGAACCGCGCCGCGAACGCCGCCTCGACGCCGCTGTCGTAGCTCACCTCCGTGACGGGGTCGACGCCCGGGACGGACACGTCCGCCTCCGTGAGCGTCAGCGTCCGCTCGGTCCCGCGGTCGTCGACGGTCGCCTCCAGGTGCCACTCCTCGGCCGTCGCGACGGTCCGCAACAGTCGGGCGAAACGCGTCCCGTACCGGCGCGTCCGCCGGAACAGCCTGTCCGGGCCAGTGACGACGACTTCCCGTCCCGCGTCGGTCCGGTGGACCTCGTACATGAGTCGCAGCCGCTTGACCGCGGAGACGAGCGCCCGGGGGTCCGACGACCGGACGCGCACCTCGGTCGCGTCGAACAGCGCCGTCTGGGCCAGCGAGAGGTTGTACTGCGTGCACAACTGTCTGGGGTCCCACCGCGTGTCGACCGCCGTCAGGACCTCTCGAGCCGCCAGGTCGGCGTACAGTGAGTCGGCGACCGCTTCCGGCGTCGCGTCCAGGCTGTCGGCCGCCATCCCGAGAGCCGCCTCGCGCTCGTCTTCGGTGACGACGCCTACGGATTCCGCCGCCGCGAAGGCCGCCCGTCGCGCCCGCCTGGGGTCGAGCGGCGACCGGGTCTCGAACGTCGCGTCGCGCTCGAGGAGTTTGGCGAACCCCCGGACGAGTTTGAAGTCGTCCGATTCCCGTTCCAGTTCGGCCAGCGCCTCGTCGAGGTCGGCCCGCGAGCGACCGACACAGCCCTGGTAGACGCCGATGACGCGCGCGGCCAGGTCCGTCCGGTCGTCGACGAACTGCGGGTGGTACCCCCCGCCGGCCCGCGAGACCCGCAGCAGGTCCTTCGTCAGCACGGTCGCGTCTGGGTACCACAGTGACATAAGAGTCGCGGGCCCGGAGGTGGCCCGGAGACGGGAAGATACTTGACGACCGGCCCAGGTGTGAGACACATGGACCGACGGGCGTTCGTC
>CAZIVN010000288.1:0-2710 GCA_964542685.1 uncultured Halobacteriales archaeon | reverse complement strand
CGACTCGGTCGCGACCGTGACGGTCAACGGCCCGGGCGGCGAGGTCGTCGCGTCGGCGGAGGTGCCGATGGGAACGGGAATCTACGGCCACGAGGTCGACGACACCCGCATCGAGGACGTGGCGGTGTTCGACGTCGAACTCCCGGCCGAGGCCGTCGACGTGCGTCTCGAACACGAGGACGGCGGCGTCCGGTTCAATCCGATCACGCGGCCGCTCCGGGACGCGATGCAGCGCCTCCCGGAGCGCGCGTTCGCCCCTGGTGCGGACTTCGACCCGGAGCGCTTCGACGACCGCCTGGCCGCCATCGGCGCGGCGATGGCCGAGGAACGCTTCGGCGAGGCCCGGGACGTCCTGGCGGGCGCCTACGAGGAACAGGTCGCCGGGGTGGTCGATCCGGAGTTCGACCCGCTGGCGAACCAGCCCGACGAGTCCCGTCTGGCCACCCTCTTCGAGACGATGATCGACCGCCTGGCGGGCCTCGCGGAGGGCGGGAGCGGCGGAGACGGGTAGCCCTGGGACGGAGACGTGAGGAGGGGCCCCACCCCTGCCCGAGACCGTTCACTGTCCACCTGTAACCGGGTTCTATCGACGTTGTGAGCACTGGCCAGGGTCACTACCGACGGTGATCAGGGGCCCCCAGCAGACGCGACTCCCTGAAGGCAGGTGGTGTCGGGGCGCTGACGACGACCGTCGCGGGGTGTGAAGGACCGTCGGAAGCGGGGACTGACGGAGGATCGGGCGAGGAAAGCGAAGCAGGGACGACCGGCGGCGGTGCTGGCGCCGGGTCGCCGGGCGAGAGCGGCGGGAGGCGTCGAGACGACCCGTTCGTCGCGACGCCGGCCGCCGTCGAGACGGAGTTCGCACAGGCGGGCCGGGTCGTGCAGGTCGGGGCGACGTTCGAGGAGTCCCGAGCAGTCAGACGCTCACTCCCGGTCGTCGTTCGCGGGGACCGACGAACCGGGCCGGGAGTCGGCCCTCACACCAGGACGACGCCGAGCAACAACAGGTAGACGCAGGCGACGACGGCGTTGCGTTTCGGCGCGCGCGGCACCATCCCGGGGATCAGTCCGGTCAGGTGGACGGTCGGGCTCATCCGCCCACCCCCTGGAGCGGGTACTCGAACTGTGTGGCAGCGCTGGCGTGGATGGGAGAGATCGCGGGCAGTTTGTACGCCGAGGGGAACTGCTCGGGGGCCTCCGGGGAGGGTGCAGTGGACTCGGCGCCCGTCTGCAGGCCCAGCGACTCGGCGTCTACGAGGGTGGTGGGCTGGATCGCGGCAGCCTGCACGTTCCCGCTGACGTGGACGTCGACGGTTTCGGTGTCGGTGAAAAACGCGTAGGTGGCCGCGCCGGTCAGGATAGCCATCGCCACTGCCACCACGAGTATCAGCGCGACGAGTTTGCGGTTAGTCATCGTAGGCCCCCTCCGGGTCGTCGTCCGCGTCTCCCTCACCGAAGACGATCACTTCCTGCGATTCGAACTCGGTCGGGGCCCAGTCGTCGTCCCCGGACCACGCTTCGGTCCCCCTCAGGTCGTCGCCCCCGGCCCACTCCTCGGCCGTCGACAGCTCCTCGAACACGATCGGGTCGTCGGCGAGGACTCTGTCCTCGAACAGCTCCTCGAATGGTGGCAGTTCGTCGACGTCCCGGGAGGCAGTCGACCGCGACAGCTGCTCGGCCACCGACTTCGGTGGCGGTGGCAGCGGATCGGTGTCGACGTCCCCGAACAGGTCGTCGAGGGCCGGCAGGTCGTCGATCGCATCGGGGTCGGCACCCTCTGGTGCCCCGTCGTCGGTCGCCTCCTCGCCAGTCGCCTCGTCGTCGTCCGCCGTCGCGTCCGCAGCGCCGCCGCCGAACGCGTAGAGACTCCCCAGCATGAGAAACGCCGTCGCGGAGGCACCCGCGACCGTCATCGCCCAGACGGTCACGGTGGTGTACGCCACCCAGAGGCTGTACGCGACGAACGCGCCGAGAACGAACAGGCCGAGGCTCAGTTCCGCCGGCGTCAGCGTGACGGCGGAGTCCGCTTCGGCCTCCTCGTCCGACGTTGCCTCGTCGTCGCCGTCCGCGGTGACCTCGTCCGCGCCCCCGGCCGCGTCGTCCAGCGGGACGATGGCCGATTCGACGCCATCCGGGAGCTCCGACCGTGCCGGAGACCAGTCGTCGCCGGTCGTCTCGGCCGTGTCGTCGGCACTAGCCGCTGCCGCCGAATCGGCCTCGCTCTCGTCGTCGGGCGTCGCCCGGGTCGCAGACATGAGGTCCTTGATCTCCGTCCCGACGAACACGATCAGTGGCGCGGCGAACAGGAGCGTGAACCCGAGTTGCGTGCCCGCGAACACGATGAGGTGTCCGACGAACGGAATCACGAACGGGTGGCCGGCGACGGTCGGGACTCGTCCCTCGACCTCGGAGGCACGTACCACCCCTCCGTCCGGGTCCTCGTTCGCGTCGCCTTTGGTTCTGAACGCGGGTTCGCCGTTCTCCTGCGTGACCTCGATGACCCGATGTGTCGTCGGGCGCTCGGCCCCACTCGGCTGGTACGTGATCACGTCGCCTTGCTCGATGTTCTGCCCCTCGACGCCCTCGATGACGATGACGTCGCCCGGACTCATCGTCGGTTCCATGCTCCCGGACAGCACCACGAAACTCGACTTCGCGCCGACGAGTCCCGGGAACGCGTAGATGACGAACGGGACAGCGGCCGCGATCA
>CAZIVN010000287.1:0-2760 GCA_964542685.1 uncultured Halobacteriales archaeon | reverse complement strand
CGCTCGGCCTGAAGGTGCCCGCGACCCTGATGCACACCCACTCGGTCAACGTCACGCTGGAGACCGACCCCGAGGGCGCCGACGCCGTCCGCGAACTGCTCGAATCGGAGGACCGGACGTTCGTGATTCCGGAGCACCTCGACATCGACGGCGCGGGCAAACTCAAGGAGTACGCCCAGGACCGCGGTCGCCCCCGCTCGGACGTCTGGGAGAACTGCATCTGGGGCGAGTCGATCACCCTGGAGGAGACCGACGACGGCACTGCCCGCGACTGCTACCTGTTCCAGGCCATCCACCAGGAGTCCGACGTCGTGCCGGAGAACGTCGACGCCATCCGTGCCATCACCGGGACCGCCGACCGCGAGGACTCGATGGCACGGACCGACGACGCGATGGGGATGGGGCTGTAGGCAGGCTTCGCCTCGGTCGTCGCGACCGGTCAGAGGAGCGTACCGACCGCCGCCCCAATCCCCAGGACGAGCACGCTCGCACCGACGACCGTGCGGGTGCGTGCGGCGCGGGCCAGTCGATCGGCCCGGTCGCCGAGGTCACCGACGGCGACCTCCAGGTCTCCGCCGTCGCCGCCGTTAACGACCTGTGCCCCGTTCCGTTCGTCGAGGTGCCCCCGGACGAGCATCTCGTCGCCCTCGCGCAGCACCGTCGCCTGGTACTTGTCGGGCGTCGTCGTCTCGCCGCCGACGCTGACGCTGAGTTCGACGTCCTCCAGCGGTCCGAACTCCCCACCGAGGCCGTCGAGCAGTCCGTCGCGCTCCTCGACGTGGACGTCGACGTCCGGGTCGCCGAGGAAGAGTCGCTCCGCGGTGAACGGATCGCCGACGTCCGCCGAGCGGAGGCGGTCGGCGTCGACGCGAACGCGTGCCCAGTCGTCGCGGATCGTCCACTCCCCGACCGCGAGTCCGCTGTCGACCGTCTTCCAGAGCGTACCGTTGTCCGTGTCCCGCTCCCGCCGGACTCGCCACGCCCAGAGGGCGGGGGCGGCGTCGGTGACGCCGTCGGACTGGTGGTGCTCCGGCGGGCGCTGTTCCGGCGCCGGGGATCGCTCGACCGTGATCGGTCCCTCGACCGTCTCCACGGTGTCCTCCTCCGTCGTCCGGCCGCGCCCGTCGTCGTTCACCAGGGTCGTCAGTTCGTGAGCGCGACTGTACCGATCCCGGGCGGACGACAGGATGAGGCCGCCGACGAGCGCGGAAACCACGACGATCAGCAGTTGTGCCACGACCATGGTCCGGAGTGCGGTCGGCCCACATAAGCCCCCTCCGTCGTGTTGCACGGCTGGAAACGGCGCCGGCGTCCGCGGTCGCTCCGGCCGTCTCCGGACTCGCGCGTCAGGGGACGTCTCCCCTCTCCCCGGTCAGGTGCCACCCGAACAGCGGCGGTGCCAGGAGCACCGCGAGGGGTACCAGAACCCACACTGGCCCGAGGAGAGCCCGGTACGGGGCGAGCGCGCCGACGACCGGAGCACCCGTGAACGTCCCCAGCAGCGCCTCGAACGCGACCGTCGCCGTCGCCCAGCAGGCACCCGTCAGGAGTAGCTCGGACCGAGCGTACCGCTGTCCGGCCCGCGAGAAGTACAGCCACGAGACCCCCAGGACGAGTACGACGACGGTCTGTGTCGCGAAGACGTGGCTCGTGTACCCGCCGAGGTACGGGAAGACGAGTTCGCGGACCCACCCGACCGCGAGGGCTCCTGCGGCCAGGACCGGCCAGACGGCCAGTGGCCCGACGAGTGCGCGTGGTCGGACCCGCCCGAATGCCGTGGTGGCCTCGACAGTGGTGGTTCGCGGCGTCATCGGCTCCTGGCCGGAGTTCGACGCGGGAGAACAAAAGTGGCACGTGCGACGGTCAGCGGCGAGCGGGAGCGGCGACGGGGCCCGGCCGGGCTGGCGGGCTCGTGGCGCGCCGGCGGTATGGCAACCGTTTTGCCGCCGGCACGTCCGGTCCCAGGCATGTACGTGGACATCGGGAACGCGCTGGCGGCGGTGGCCTCGCCGGGCGTGAGCCGGGACGCCCTGGAGCGACTGGACGAGCGGGTCGGGCGAGCACACGAGCGCATCGAGCGCGGCCGCGACGAGGGCGAGCACGGCTTCGCGGCGCTGAACCTCCCCGAGACCGCCGACGTGGACGGGATCCGGGCGGCGACCGCGGGGTTCGACCCCGAGACGGTGCTGGTGGTCGGCATCGGCGGGTCGGCGCTGGGGGCGGCGACGCTGACCGACGCGCTGCCGACGACGGCCGAGGCCCACTACCTGGACAACGTCGACCCGGCGCACCTGACCGACCTGCTGGACCGCATCGACCTCGGGGAGACGGTCGTGAACGTCGTCTCGCGGTCGGGGACGACGACCGAGACGCTTGCGAACTTCCTGGTGGTCCGCGAGGCGATGGCCGCGGCGGGCGTCGACTGGACCGAGCGGACGCTCGTGACCACGGGGGAGTCGGGACCGCTCCGGGCACTCGCCGACCGTCACGACCTGGAGACGCTACGGGTTCCCGAGGGCGTCCCCGGGCGGTTCGGCGTCCTGTCGACGGTCGGCTTGGCGCCGGCCGCGCTCGCGGGCGTCGACCCGGACGACGTGCTGTCGGGGGCGGAGTCACTCTCACTCTCGGGGTCGCTGTTCGACTGTCCGCCCTACGCGTACGGCGCCGTCAGCCACGCCCTCGCGGTCCGGAACGCCTCGGTGACGGCGATGATGCCCTACGCCGAGCGCCTGGAGACCTACGCCGAGTGGTTCGCCCAGC
>CAZIVN010000286.1:0-2796 GCA_964542685.1 uncultured Halobacteriales archaeon | reverse complement strand
CGATGCCGCACTTCCGGACCGAACTGATGGAGAAGTACCTCGGCACGCCCGAGGACAACCCCGACCTCTACGAGGCGCGCTCGCCGTCGACCCACGCCGACAACGTCGACGCGCCGCTGTTCATCGTCCACGGCGTCAACGACCGGCGCGTGCCCGTCTCGCAGGCCCGCATCTTCCGCGAGGAACTCGAGGACGCTGGCTACGAGGAAGGCGAGGGCGCGGACTTCGAGTACGAGGAACTCGGCGAGGAGGGCCACGCCTCCTCCGACCAGGAACAGAAACTGCGGATGTTCCGGCTCCTCGAGGACTTCCTCGACCGCCGGGTCGGCACCGAGACGCCGGCGGCCAGCGCCGACGACTGATCTGCTGACGCCCTCCCCCCAGCCCTCGACGCACCGCTCGCCGACCGCTCACCACTCTCATCACGCTCGACGACGCCCCTCGTCAGCGCCGCTCAGGCGAACGGACCCTCGAAGACCGACAGGGGAACGCCCAGCGCTACCGCTCCCATCGCCGCTCCGACGCCGGCGAGGACGAGTCCGATCACGACCTGCCCGACTCCCCTTGCCCCGTAGCGCGCGGCGGTCCAGGTCTCCGTGGTGTCGGCGACGACCATGTCCTCGCCGCCGCCGACGGCCTCGTACGCGTCCGCGAGCGGCCCCTCGCGGGCGGTGACCTCCCGTTTCACGCCGTTGACGTACACCGTCGATCCCGGTTCGAGGCGGCCCTCTAGCTTTTTCGTTCCGCTGCCGCCACCGGTGTTCTCGAGGTCCAGACTCAGGTCGGCGTCCTCGGGGTCGACGGGGGCACACCCGGTCTCGTCCTCGACGTCGAACGGAACCGCCACCTGCCCCTCCCTGACGGTCTGCCAACTGGCGCCCTCGCCACTACTGTGGCGTTTCTCCTTGCGTTCGTACCTGTAGGCGATCGCGTCGGTGTCGGTGTACCACGCCGAGACCGTCTCGCCGCGGGGTCGCGCGGTCCCTTCGAGTTCAACGGCACCCTCCGCGAGGTCGAGGTCACCGGCGTCGATGGGGTCGCCGGTGACGACCTGGCCGCCCCGGCGCAGATTCGTCGCACCCTTGTAGACGTAGTAGAGCCCGACGACGGCGAACATCAGCGCGAACAGCCCCAGGAGCAGGGCCCCGGTGTCGGTCGACCCGTTGGACCCGCTCTGCAGCGGCCCGAGTCGTGCGAGCGCCACTGGTGTGACCGGTGTGAACACGCGTGCGGATTGACCCGACGGGCCCAAATACGTTCGTGTCGTGGGGGAGACGCGGCCGAGCGCTCCCGGACCAGCCAGGCTCCGTCGACGGGTTCGTGGTCGACCGGTCTCCCTCGTCGACCGAGGGGCGGCTCCCCGGTCGGTGGCGTCCGTCGACCGAGCACGGACCTTTCGGCCGGGTCGACTGCCAGAGCCGCCGCGACGACGGATTCGGCACCGAGACGGCGGGAGTCAGCGCCGACCGCCGCTGTGCGCGCTCTCAGAAGAACGACGCGGGATCGATCGGCAGCGGGACCCCGAACGCGCTCGCGACGACGAACGCGGCGACGGACGCGAACACCAGACCGATCAGCGACTGGAGGACGCCTCTCGCGGTGTAGCGGGCGGCGGTCCACCCTTCCGTCGTGTCCGAGACGACGAGGTCCTCGCCGCCCCCGACGGCCGCCCGAACGTCCGCGAGCGGACCCTCACGCTCCGTGATATCGCGCTTCTCGCCGTTGACGTACACCGTCGCCCCCGGTTCGAGCCGACCCTCGTACTTGCGGGTTCCCGCGCCGCCGCCCACGTTCTCGAGGTCGAAGGTCAGGTCGGCGTTCTCGGGATCGACGGTGGCGCGGCCGGTGTCGTCCTCGACGTCGAACGGTACCGCCTCCCCGCCCTCCGCGACGGTCTTCCACTTCGTCTGGGTGCCGCCGTCGGGGTCGTGGGTTCGCTTGCGCTCCTTTCGCTGGTAGGTGTAGCCGATGACGTCGGTGCCGGTGTAGCGTGCGGAGAGGGTCTCGTCACGCGGTCTGGCGGTCCCCTCCAGTTCGACGTTGCCCTCCGCCAGGTGGAAGTCCCCGGCGTCGATGGGGTCCCCGGTGATGACGCGCCCGCCGCGCACCAGGCTCGACACGCCCTTGTAGAGCAGGTAACCCCCGACGCCGCCGAACGCGATGACGAACACCGCGGGTAACAGCACCTCCGGATCCTGTAGCTGGTCGACCGAGAAGTCACCTTGCAGCGGTACTGCCCCCGCCACCGCAAGCGCTGTTTCGAACACTAACGGCGGTTGTGCGGGCGAGCGCAAATAAGTTGCTGTTACGCCGACAGGTCGCCCGATTTAGCTCACTGGTAGAGGCACTGCTCGTCGATGCGCTCGTAGTCGACCAGTTCGTCCTCGTCGAAGAACAGGTCGATCTCGCGCTCGTTGGCGCCGGGGTCCTCGTGGTCGGAGCCGTGGACGATGTTCTGCTGGAGGTCCAGCCCGTAGTCACCGCGGATGGTGCCCGGTGCGGCCTCGGCGCAGTCCGTCGCGCCCATCATCGTGCGCACCTGGCGGACGGCGTCCTGGCCCTCCCAGACCATCGCGAACACCGGACCGCTGGTGATGAAGTTCACGAGGTCGTCGAAGAACGGCTCATCCTCGTGTTCGGCGTAGTGTTCGTGGGCGAGCTCCTGGTCGATCAGGGTGAACTTCCCGGCGACCATCTTCAGGCCACGGTCCTCCAGCCGGCCGACGATCTCGCCGATCAGGCCGCGCTGGACGCCGTCGGGCTTGACCATCACGAAGGTGCGCTCGCGGTCGCTCA
>CAZIVN010000285.1:0-2800 GCA_964542685.1 uncultured Halobacteriales archaeon | reverse complement strand
CGTCGTCCACCGGAACCACCAGGGCGAGACGACCGTCGCGACCGCGGAGCGCTGAGGACCGGCGAGCGCAGTTCCCGGGCGATGACGACGTCGCGATACGGAGCCACCCGGTGTTTTTCTGATCGCGCAAACGCTCTAACCATTTCAAGTGAGCCACGTCCGTGTAGTGGCGCATGGACACGGCGGAGGGGAGTCAGCGAGCAGTCCGGGACCACCTGGAGGCGATCCACGCGACCTACGGGGAGTTCGACGTGTTCGGCGAGACGGTGGCCGTCGCGCCGGACCACTACCGCGACTACCGGGAGACGCTGGCCAGAGAGGGGGTCGGCCGCACGAGAGTGTGGGTCAGCCACGGCGACCGCGGCCTCCTGTTGACCCGACCGATGGACGGCCCGGACGTGTGGACCGTCCCCGGCGCGAGCGCCGGGACCGACGAACCGATCGAGGACGCCGCGCTCAGGTGCGTCCGCGAGGGGGCGGGACTGAACTGTTCGCTCACGGGCGTCTATCGGGTCGAGCGCGTGGAGTTGCGCGATCGAACGGACCCGGAGACGGCGCCGCTGTACGACTTCGTCGTCCACTTCGACGCCGTCGTCGGGGGCGGGTCGCCGGTCCCCGGGAGTGGCGTCGAAGCCGCCGACTTCTACGACGTGCCGCCGGATCCGGTCGACCGTCTGGTCGCGAGTCGAGTCGACGAGCGTGACGCGCGGTCTGCGCTCGGTATCGCCGAGTCCTGGTTCGACGAGTAGGGCGGCGCCGAGGGCGACGAAACGAGCCACAGGGGCCCCGACCGACGGCCCGATCAGTGTTCGACGAACTCAAGCAGGATCCCGCCGGTGTCCCGCGGGTGGAGGAAGGCGACGTCGTGGCCCCAGGCCCCCGGGCGGGGCTCCTCGTCGATCAGTTCGACGCCCAGGTCGCGGGCACGGTCGAGTGCGGCCGTCGCGTCCTCGGTCGCCAGGGCGACGTGGTGGAGTCCGGGCCCTTCGCGGTCGAGGTACCGGGCGATCGTTCCCTCCTCCTCCAGCGGTTCCAGCAGTTCCAGGTAGCCGTTCTCGAACTCGAGGAAGCAGACGGTCATCCCGTCGAACGTCTCCTCGTGGGCGATAGAACAGCCGAGCAGGTCGACGTACGATGCCGCGAGGTCCGTGGCGTCGTCGGTCGCGACGCCGACGTGGTCGATATGCACAGCGGGACCGACGACCGCGAGCAACATATAGCCGGACGGACCGCGAGAGCGACACGCGGGTCGCTGGGACGATGGCGTGCAGGCGACGCGGGCCGCTCCGCGCGGCGACCGTCGCACACCCGCTCCCCGCCGCACGGCAGAGGTTACAGCACGCCCCCGTTGGCCGCCCCATCGCCGATAAACCCTCGCGAGCGGCCGGGGGGTTCGAAGCGCCGGGTTTGACGTAGGCCGTGGGCGTAGCGGCCGCCATGCCACCTGCCCTGGACTGGCTCCGGAATCGGCTCCGAGAGACGACCGACGACGACGAGGCGAGCGCCGGGGCACCGGACCTGCTGGACGTGTGCCGGGACGTCGCCGCGGACCCCCGGACCGTCTCGCTGCCGGACGGTCGCGACCTGGGCTACGCCGACTGCGGTGACCCCGACGGCGATCCCCTCGTGGTGTTCCATGGGTTCCCGAACTCGCGCGTGTTCGGCGCGCTGTTCGACGCCGCCGGCCGCGAGCACGGCCTGCAGATTCTCGCACCGGAACGCCCGGGCTTCGGCGTCTCGGACCCGGACCCCGGCCGGCGACTGCTCGACTGGCCCGACGACTACGCGGCCTTCCTGGACGCCGTCGGGGTCGACCGGGCGCCGGTCCTCGGCATCTCCGGCGGCGGCCCGTACGCGCTGGCGTGTGCCCACGAACTGCCGGACCGCGTCGACCGGGCCGGCGTCGCGGTGGGGGTTGGCCCGCCGGCAGCCGTCGGCCTGCGGGACCGCCTTCCGTTCCTGCTGGCACGGGTCGCCCCACCGCTGGTCAGACTGCAGTTGTACCGCGAGGGCAAGCGTGCCCGGGAGTCGCCCGAGGCAGCACTGGCGGCCCGGGCAGAGGCCGCCGCCCCCGTCGACGCCGACTACTGGCAGGGGGAGGTCGGCCGCGCACTGCTCGCGAGCGGCATCGAGGCCCGTCGCCACCACGGAAACGGCCCGCTCGTGACCGAACTCGCAGTGTACGGTCGCCCCTGGGGGTTCGACCTCGACGGGGTCGAGGTGCCGACCCACCTGTGGTACGGGCGGGCCGACCGGATCGTCCCCGTCGAGATGGGGTGGTACCTCGCACGCGAGATTCCGACCGCCGAGTCGCACTTCTACCCGGACCTGGGCCACGTCTCGACGGTCGAGCGCAACGAGGACGCGATCGTTCGGGCACTGCTCGACCGGTAGCCGACGCGAAGCCGGGGGCCGACCGCCGCTCAGAGCGCCGTACCGGGCTGGTGCTCACCGAACACGTCCCGCATGACGTTGCAGATCTCGCCGACGGTGGCGTAGGTCTTCACCGCGTCGACGATGTACGGCATGAGGTTCTCGTCCCCCTGGGCGGCCTCGCGCAGGGCCGCGAGCGCTGCTTCGACGGCCTCGTCGTCGCGGGCGACCTTCGCGTCGTTCAGGCGGCCGATCTGTCGCTGCTCGTCTTCCTCGGTGACCTCCTGGATGTCGACGTGTTCGTCCTCCTCCTCGATGCGGAACTCGTTGACGCCGACGATGACCCGATCGCCCTCCTCGACCTCCTGTTGCCGGTCGAAGGCGACGTCCTGGATCTGCCGTTGCACCCACTGGTCGGCGACGGCCT
>CAZIVN010000284.1:0-2804 GCA_964542685.1 uncultured Halobacteriales archaeon | reverse complement strand
GCCGGTACGACCTCGACCTGGAGGCGGTCGCCCGGACCTGGAACAACGGCGCCGTCATCCGGTCGTGGCTCCTCGAGTTGTGCGAGGAGGCGTTCCGCGAGGAGGGCGGCGACCTCGGGGACGTCGCGGACTACGTCGCCGGCGGGTCGACGGGCACCTGGACCGTCCAGGAAGCGCTCGCCCAGGAGGTCCCCGTCCCGCTCATCTACACCGCCCTGGCCGAGCGGTTCGGGTCGCGGTCGACCGCCGACGACGACCCCGGCCGGTTCGCGCGCCGCCTCGCCAACCGCCTGCGGTACGGCTTCGGGAGACACGAGGTGCGACGGCGAGAGGAGTAGGGGCGAGACGGGTTCGGTGGCGGGTTTTCGCCCACGTTTTTCGAGGAGCGGCCCGCGGCCGCGACGACGAAAAAGGTGGTCGGCCGGCACGAGGTGCGCCGGCGGGAGGAGTAGCTCGCTGGCTCCGGGGGCGGATCAGATCGGGTAGTCCGCGCTGCGCTCGAACACCAGGTTCTCCTCGTCGGGCAGCTCCTCGAACCACCGAACAGCGTCGATCTCTTCGGACTGACGAGACGGCTCGCCGCCGGTGTACCGGGCGTCGAAGACGACGCCCAGTGCCCACTCGACGGCCCGGTCGCCGTACTCGTGGCGCGTGACGATGGCCTCGAGTACCCCCCGGAGGTCGACGTCGAGGCCGACCTCCTCCCGAGCCTCCCGGAGCGCCGTCTCCTCGTACGTCTCGCCGTCCTCGTGGACGCCCCCGGGACTCGCCCAGCCGTCGTCGACGACGGGCTGGACGAGCAGCACCTCGCCGTCCCGGCGCACCCAGGCGCTCGCGTAGCGGAAGAACGGTTCGACCACGTCGTCGGGGTCGTACGCTTCGGCCGGCGACTCGTGCGTCTGAGTCGAGACCGGCACGTCGTCCCAGTCCTCGCGCAGGCGGTCGAGGTCGCCCTGGAGTGTCTCGGGGAGGCCGTCGAACGGCATCGTTCCGAAAGTCGTCGGGCGAGTTACAAGTGCGTTGCCGTTTCCCGCCGCCCCGAACCGGTCCGGGACGGCCGGTATCGGTGAGAGTCACCCCCCGGCGGCGGATCAAAACCCATTAAACGGCCCACTCCGAACCCTCGGGTATATGGTGGCCATCAACACTGCCGGGCTGGCGCTCGGGATCGCGCTGACGGTCCTGGCGGTCGTCCTGCACTTCCAGCAGGGGACCGGCTGGTCGCCGGCCGAGGACATCTCACAGGAGATCCTCGAACAGCGGGCGGCGCAGGTCGAGGAACCGGAGTTCCCCGAACCGATGAACCGCGCGATCGGCGGCGGTGGCGGCGCCGCGGCCGTGCCGGCCGGCGAGGGCGGCGCCGAACTCGCCGAGGGCGAGACTGCTGCGGAGGACGAGGGCGGCCCCGGTGACATCCCCGAGGACGAGATCGAACACTACGAGATCGAGTTCGCCAAGGAGGGCGCGACGATCGAGGTCGCGAACAACGAGACGCTGCTGGACCGCGGCGAGGAGGAGGGCTGGGACCTGCCCTACGCCTGCCGGCAGGGCCAGTGTGTCTCCTGTGGCGGCAAGATCGACGGCGACGCCCGCGAACTGGTCGAACACGACGACCAGGACATGCTGGACGACACCGAACTGTCGGAGGGGTACACGCTGACCTGTGTCGCCTACCCCCGCGGCGAGTTCACGCTGGAGACAAACGAGACGCCCTGACACGGGTTCGTTCTCACCGTGGACCGGCGAGCGCCACGTCCGGTGGCGGCGCTCGCCAGCAGAAGCCGAGACCGAAACCGCACGCCCGCACTGGCCACCCCTTTTCGACGCCGACCTCTGCCACGCTCCGCCGTTCGACGACCGACAGGACTCCCGAAACCGTCCCCTGCCGCGTCTCGAACTGCCCGGAGACCGCAGGACGGTGTCGACCAGTGGCAACGTTATTTATCGCCGCCGGTCGACGCTGTTCGCATGCACACGCTGATCGTCGCGTTCGAACGCCAGGAGGACATGACGACCGAAGAGATGCGCGAGTACTACCACGAGGAACACGCACCCATCGTCGAGGAACTGCCGAACCTCGCGGGCTACCGCGTCACGTTCGCCTCGGACCCCGAGGAGAGCCCGTTCGACGCCGTCGCGGTGCTGGACTTCGAGTCCGGCGCGGACTTCGGCGAGGCGATGAACTCCGAGGCCGCAGAACGGATGCAGGAAGACGGCGCGAACTTCGTCGACCCCGAGTCGATGGCTCAGGTCGTCGGGGAGAGCGAGGACCTGCTCGACTGACCGACGCGCTCAGTCCGTCGCCTTGATGTTGTGAACCGGGTCCAGGTGGTCGACGACCTCGGCGGTCGGTTCCAGCGCCGCGGCGATGGCGTCGGCGGGCTTGTAGGCCATCGGCGCCTCGTCGATGGTGCCCTCGCCGACGGACTCGGAGTAGACGCCGTCCATGGCGGCCTCGAACTCGTCGACCGAGAGCCGGTCGTGGGCGTCCCGGCGGCCCATCGTCCGGCCGGCGCCGTGGGGGGCGGTCTCGTGGTACGCCGGGTTGCCCTTCCCCCGGGCGAGGATGGAGCCCTCGGCCATGTTCAGCGGGACGACCAGGCGCTGGCCCTCGCGGGCGGGCGTGGCGCCTTTCCGGATGGTCAGGTCCTCGAAATCCACGTAGTTGTGGATCGACTCGATCCGGTCGACGGGGTCTACCCCCAGCGCGTCGCAGATCGCGTCGCTCATCAGTTCGCGGTTCCAGCGGGCGTACTGCTGTGCGAACAGCATGTCGACGAAGTAGCCGTGGGCCTCGCGGCCCT
>CAZIVN010000283.1:0-2841 GCA_964542685.1 uncultured Halobacteriales archaeon | reverse complement strand
GCGGTCACCAGCGGGACGATGAGTCCGACGCTCGGCGAGGCCATCGCGATGGGGTACGTGCCCGTCGAGTACGCCGAGCCGGGGACGGACCTGTCGGTTGTTATCAGGGACGAGCCGAAACAGGCAAGGGTCGAGAGCGTGCCGTTCTGGGAGAGAGACGCATGAGCTACGAAGTCCCATCCGAGCTGCGGTACATGGAATCACACGAGTGGGCGCGACGAGACGGCGACGTCGTCCGCGTCGGCATCAGCGACTTCGCGCAGGACGAACTCGGCGACGTGGTGTTCGTCGAACTCCCCGACGTCGGCGACGACCTCACCCAGGGCGACGCCTTCGGCGTCGTCGAGTCGATCAAGGCCGTCTCCGACCTGTACGCGCCGATCTCCGGCGAGGTCACGGACACGAACGAGACACTGTTCGACGCGCCGGAACTCGTCAACCAGAGTCCCTTCGAGGACGGCTGGATGCTGGAGGTCGAACTCGCAGACGCGGCCGAACTCGACGACCTGCTGTCGGCCGACGAGTACGACGAGCAGATCCGCTGAGCCGATCCGACGCCGCCCGGCGACGGTGCTCGGCGAGGCCTGCGTCGGTTTCCCCTATTTCGTCAAAAAACATATACGCCGCCGAGGTGAGCCTCCGGGCATGGGTACGCTCAAGAAAGTCGGCATCGCCGTCGCCGTTGTCCTGCTGGTGCTCGTGCTGGCGGTCGGCTACCTGGCGCTGACGTTCCAGCCGCCGGACGCCACCGTCGAGGACGAGGGCGAGTGGGGCGACGTGAACGAGTCGAGCACGGAGGTCGTGACGACCATCCAGGTCGAGAACAACAACGACTACGCCATCTCGCTTGGCAACAACGTCGGCGCGCAGTACTACCTGTACTTCAACGACGTCAGGGTCGCGACCGGCGAGAAACGCGGGGTGAGCCTCCCACAGGGCGAGTCCGAGATCGAACTGCGAACCTACATCGAAAACGAACAGCTCGTCCCCTGGTGGGCGGAGTTCGTGCGCGACAACGAGACCATCGAGATGGACACCACCGTCGTCGCGGACGCCAGCTTCGTCGGCCAGTCGTTCTCGCGGAACTTCTCGCTGGAGCAACGCACCATGCTGGAAGACAGGACGCCGATCATCAACTCGTTCTCGAGTGCGGCCAGTGAGGCAGAGGGCCGCTATACGGTCGATGCCGGCGCCGACGAGGTCGGGTACGTCGTCGAACGTGGCTACGCCGAGTGGGCCGAAGTCGAGGACGACCAGACGACGGTGCTGTTCAAGTTCGAGATCACGAACCCCAGCGACACCGTCCCGATCCCGGCCGAACCGGACGGGTTCCGCGCCAACATCCAGATGAACGGCGTCAACCTGATGAACGCAAGCGGCGACGAGTTCGAGACCCGCTCGTCGACCGAGATGATCCAGCCCGGCGAGACCCGGACGGTCGTCTACGCCGTCCAGATGGACAACGAGAAGATCGACGACTGGTTCCGCACCCACGTCCGGAACGACGAGGTGACCGACGTCGAGGTCAACTTCCAGATGCAGTTCGACGTCCAGGGCGAGCGGTTCGCGGTGCCGCCGGGCGGTGCGACCTACGAGTGCGAGCTCCAGACCGGCATGCTGGTCGACGATCAGGAGACCAGCAGTACCTGCGGTGACGAGGCCGAAGCGGCGGCCTGAGCCGGAACGGGTCGTCACTCCTCCCGGTCCGTCCGTTCGGACGCTGTCCCGGAGGGGACCCACCCACGGTGCGTGCGAGGCCTGGGAGTCCGGGCCCCTCTCCGGGACCGGAAACCGGGGGTATGATGAGCGCCCAGCCGTAACTTCCAGCTGATAGGAGTCGGCTCTGCCGTTCCGGATTAACGACCATGACAGATCACCACACGTCATTGGGAAGTCCCTACGCACCGCACACACCCGACGAGACCGATGCCATGCTCTCGGCCGTCGGCGCAGACAGCGAGGAGGAACTGTTCGACATCCCGGATCCGGTCCGCTTCGACGACGAGTTCGACATCGAGGCTCGCGACGAGCGGGAGATCCGACGTGAGCTCCGGGACCTGTTCGGCCGCAACGACGACCTCGTCGAGTTGCTCGGCCGGGGCCACTACGGCCACTACGTCCCGTCGCTGGTCGACCACCTCGCGGACCGCTCGGAGTTTCTTACCTCCTACACGCAGTACCAGCCGGAGGTGACCCAGGGGTTCCTCCAGGCCCTGTTCGAGTACCAGTCGATCATCAGGGAACTGACCGGCCTCGAGGTGGCCAACTGCTCGATGTACGACGCCGCCACGGCCCTGGCCGAGACGGCGCTGTTTGCCGACCGCGTCCGTCGCACGAGCGGCGACCGGGTGCTCGTGCCCGACCTGCTCCGCGAGGGGAAACGCGCGGTTCTGGAGAACTACGCTGACGGCCCCGACCTGACCGTCGACACGTACCCCACCGACGACGGGACCGTCGACCTGGCGGGCCTCGACGACCGCCTCGCCGACGACACGATCCTCGTGTACGCCGAGAGTCCCACGGTACGCGGGACGATCGAGGAGTCGCTGTCCGAGATTGGCAACCTGGCCGGCGAACACGGCGCACTGTTCGCTCTCGGGAGCGATCCGGTTTCGCTGGCGCTCCTGGAGGAACCGGCGAGCGTCGGCGTCGACGTCGTCGTCGGCGAGGGTGCGACCCTGGGCCTGCCGACCGGCTACGGGATGGGCCTGGGGCTGTTCGCCACCCGCGAGGAGTTCGTCCGACAGGTGCCGGGCCGACTCGTCGGTGCGGCCGACGACGCCGACGGGCGGCGGACCTACACCCTCACGCTCCAGACCCGCGAACAGCACATCCGGAAGG
>CAZIVN010000282.1:0-2896 GCA_964542685.1 uncultured Halobacteriales archaeon | reverse complement strand
GACTTCGTCGCCTTCCGGATAATCGACACGCCACACCCCCGCGAGGCGGCCAGCGACTACCGGTGCTGGCCGATGCTCGACTTCCAGTCGGGGATCGACGACCACCTCACCGAGATCACACACATCATCCGGGGCATCGACCTGCAGGACTCCGCGAAGAAACAGCGGTTCGTCTACGACTACTTCGACTGGGAGTACCCGGAGGTCGTCCACTGGGGCCACGTCCAGCTGGACGCCTACGACGTCTCGATGTCGACCTCGACGATCAAGGAACTGATCGAGAACGGCGACCTCGACGGCTGGGACGACCCACGCGCGCCGACGGTCGCGAGCCTGAAGCGCCGGGGCATCCGCGGTGCGGCCATCGTCGACGCACTGGTCGAACTCGGCACGTCCACCACCGACGTCGACCTCGCGATGGACTCGGTCTACGCCGCGAACCGCGAACTCGTCGAACCGGAAGCCAACCGGTACTTCGCCGTCCGGGACGCCGTAGAGGTGCCCCTGACCGGCGGCGGCGAGACTGACTTCGCCGAGGTGCCACTGCACCCCGACGACGAGGACCGTGGGACCAGACGGATCCCCGTCGGAGACACCGTCCTGATCGAGGCCGACGACCGGCCGGGCCACGGCGACCGGGTCTGGCTGAAGGGCCTGGGCCCTGTCGTACACGTCCGGGACTCGTTCCAGTTCACCGGCGACGATATCGACGTGGTCCGCGAGGAGGGCGTCGACGTCGTTCACTGGGTGCCCGCCGAAGAGACCGTTCCGGTCGAGATCAGAACGCCGGAGGGGACCGTGGAGGCGAGTGCCGAACCCGCGTTCTCCCTGACCGACGTCGACGAGGTCGTCCAGTTCGAACGGTACGGGTTCGTCCGCGTCGACGAGGTCGGTACGGTCCCGTTCGTCACCTACTTTACTCACCCCTAACTCGGACGAATTCGAACGGCGGGATTCCGGCAACGGTACGGGTATCGATTGTGGTACGAAAGCCTCCCACATACGCTTAAGACCCCGGGAGAGCAATTTCCAGACGAGATGCCCATCGACCCGAACTTCGAAGAGAACAGAGAGAAAGCAGAGGACCACGACGGTCACGTCGTGTGGGGGCCGGTCGACGAACCGGAGGAACTCGGAATCCACGGGACCCACGTCGCCGTCGACTTCGACCTGTGTATCGCAGACGGCGCCTGTCTCGAGGACTGTCCGGTGGACGTGTTCGAGTGGGTCGACACGCCCGGACACCCGGAGAGCGAACTGAAGGCCGATCCCGCCCACGAGGAACAGTGTATCGACTGCATGCTCTGTGTCGACGTCTGTCCGGTCGATGCCATCGACGTCGACGCGGGTCGAGCGGGGCGAATCTGAGGTGTCAGTCATGCGTTCTGTCGTACTCACGAAAGGCGTCCCCGACTTCCGAGAGGGCCAGGTCTCGTTCGACGAGGACGGCCACCTCGAACGGGGGAAGACGCCGACGGTGATGAATCCGAACGACAAACAGGCCCTCCGTGCCGCCCTCCAGACGAAGGTCAGAAACGGCGGCGACGTGGGCCTGATGAGCATGGGGCCGCCGGGGTACGAGGAGGTCCTCCAGGAGGGAATGGCGGACGTCTACGCCGACGACCTCTTCCTCCTGAGTGACCGCGAGATGGCCGCCGCCGACACCTGGGCGACCGGCATCACGCTCGCGACCGGCCTGAAGAAGATGGAGGAGACGCCGGACATCGTGTTCGCGGGATTCAAGACCGCGGACGGCGAGACGGGCCACACTGGCCCACAGACGAACTGGTGTCTCGACTGGCCCATCGTCACGCACGTCATCTCGCTGGACGTCGACGAGGAGGAGCGAACCCTCCGCGCCAAACGTCTCGTCGAGGGCGACGTCGAGGAGATCGAGACGGTGAAAGTCGACCTCCCGGCGTTCGTCGTGACGGACCCGGACTTCGAACCGACCTACCGGCGCGCCGAGCACCGTCTCACCTGGAAGCGTCTCCGCGAGGAGACCCAGGAGCGTGCCGAGAACTACGAGGAGCACCTGACGACGTGGAACCACGAGGACCTCAACCTGGACCCGGACTTCATCGGCCTGGACGGGTCGCCGACCATCGTGGCCGGCGTCGACCCGATCCCGAAGTCGCCGTCGGACCGCGAGGCGACGGACGTCGACCCGGACGACGCCGAGGCGATGGCCGAGGTCGTCGACGAGATGACCCCCTATCTGGCGGGTGACTGATCATGACCGACTTCGATCCATCCGAGTACACCATCCCGGAACTGGGCCCCGAAATCAAGGACGTCGAGGACCTGGAGGAACTGCAGGCCATTCTGGAAAAGGAGAAGGCCGGCGAGGACCGCCAGGGTGCGGTCACCCTCATCGAGAGTCGCATCGAGAAGTTCAGCGAGGACGAGGACGGGGGCGACGAGTCGTTCGACGTCACCGAGGCGAGTCCGGCGGACGTCGGCAACTACGTCTCGGACCTCGACGACGTCGAGGAACTCGAGGCACTCGTCGAGGCCGAGGAGGCCGACGAGGACCGCGACTCCGTCAAGCGTCTGATCAGCAACCGCATCGACTCCGTCCAGGGGAGCGAGGACCGAGACGAGGAACCGGAGGAGGAACTGCCCCCCGAGGAGAAACACCCGGACCTGGACCACCCAACCGAGGACAAGCAGTACGTGTACACGGTCTCCGGCGCGGAGTACCGCGACATGTGGGTGTACTGCGAGACCCAGCGGGGCGAACTCGTCGACGTCTCCAAGGAGATGCTCGGCAAGGCCCGCGAACTGATGGACGGGTACGCCGAGGACTACGGCGACGAGGAAGACGTCGTCGCGGTACTCATCGGCGACGACGTCGAGAAACACGTCGACGACGTCATCGCCTACGGCGCCGACC
>CAZIVN010000281.1:0-2902 GCA_964542685.1 uncultured Halobacteriales archaeon | reverse complement strand
GTCGGCGATCAGTTCGACCTCCTGGCCGAACAGGGGCACCTCGAACGTCTCGCCGATGCGGTCCGCGTATCGCTCGTCGTCGGGATCGACTGCCATCCCGACGCAGGCCGCCAGGAGCTCCGGTCGGGTCGTGGCAATTTCGATATCGTCGCCGTCGACGCCGTCGAACGTGATGTAGTGGAGGGTACCGGTGTCGTCCTCGTTCTCCACTTCGGCGTCGGCGATGGCCGTCTCACAGCGGGGACACCAGTTGACGGGGTGTTCGTCCCGGTAGACGGCGTCCTCCATCGCGACGAACGACGCCTGGGTCTTGCCCCAGTACTCGGGGTCCATCGTGCGGAACTCGCTGTCCCAGTCGATGGAAAACCCCAGTTCCAGCATCGTCTCTTTCATCCCCTCGATCTGTTCGTTGGTGTGTTCGACGCACATCTCGCGGAACTCCTCGCGGGGGACGTCCGTGCGGTGGATGTCGTGGTTCTCCTCGACCTTGACCTCGGTCGGGAGGCCGTGACAGTCCCAGCCCTGCGGGAACAGGACGTCGTCGCCGATCAGGCGGTGGTAGCGAGCAGCGAAGTCGATGTAGCTCCACTGGAGCCCGTGCCCGATGTGCAGGCTACCGGTCGGGTACGGCGGGGGCGTGTCGATGATGTAGTCGGTGCTCCCCGGCTCCGCCGCGGCGCCCGAGGCGTCGTCAGACGCCTCGCCGCCGCTGCTGGGGTCGCCCTCGTAGGCGTAGACGTCCGACTCTAGCCACTCGGATCGCCAGCGCTGTTCGATACTGCCCGGGTCGTAGTCGTCCGGCATCCCTGTCATAGTTGTGAGTCCCTGGCGGCCCGTCGCTGGTGGGTGACCACGCGCAAAAGCGGTGCGCTGTGGCCGGTACTACGGACGTACTACCAGCGACATCGCGCTCATAGTCGAACCGAGCGGACGGCGTACTATAAATGTTCTTCTCCCGGACCGCCGGAACGAACCGGACTGCCGCGACACTTTACTGTCCAGGCCGTGAAACGGCGAGAAAGAACACGTGAGTTCACGCGAGGAGGACCACGGGCGGATTCGGACGCGGCTCCTGGAGTTGTCGGGGGAACTCCTGGAGTGTGAGACGCCGGACGACGTCGCGCGAGTCGTCACCGACGCGGCCGACGACGTCCTGGGCTTTTCCGGGGCTGGGGTTCGGTTGCACGACCCCGAGGCCGACTGCCTCCGGGTCGCGGCCATGGGCGGGGACGTCGACGATCAGACCACCGCCGAGGATCGACCGACGGTGTCGGTCGAGGCCACCCCCCAGGGGAAGGCGTTCCGGGAGGACAGCGTCGTCGTCGACGAGATAGAACCGGGCGACCGGTACGGCCGCGACGTATTCTCGGAGTCGCTGTACGTCGGCATCGGCGAGTACGGCGTCCTCTGTGCCGGCGTCGTCGAGCAGTCGTTCTCGACGAGCGACCGCGACCGGGCGAAACTGCTCGCCGCGATGGCCGAGACGGCGTTCCGGCGCCTCGACCGTCGGGAGACCCTCGAACGCCACTCTCGCGTCCTCGAGACGGTCGAGGGCATGGTGTGGGCGCTCGACGCCGAGGGACAGTTCACGCTGATCACCGAACCGCTTTCGGACCTGCTGGGCTACGAGCGGGCGGAACTGCTCGGCGAACACACCGGGGTCGTCCTCTCGAAGTCGAACGTGAATCGCGGCGAGCGGCGGATCCGCGACCTGTTGCGCCACCCGGACCAGAACAGCGCCGTGTTCGAGGCCGAGTACCGGCGCAAGGACGGGTCGACGGTGCCCGTCGAGATCGAACTGTCGGTACTGACCGACGACGGTTCCTACGAGGGCTGTGTCGGCGTCGTCAGGGACATCACGGAGCGTCGGAAACGCGAGCAGTACCTCCAGGTCGTCAACCGCGTGTTGCGCCACAACCTCCGGAACGACCTCACCGTCGTGATGGGACTGGCCGAGGGCATCGCGTCGGCGACCGACGACGAGGCCCTGGCCGGCGACGCCCGGGAGTTGCGGTCGGTCGCCGCGGGACTGGTCGAACTCAGCGAGGAGGCACGCCGGATCGAGAGTCTGCTCGACAGGGACGACCCCGAGACGGCACGGATCGACCCCGTCGCCGCCGTCGAGGACGTCCTCGAACAGGCCCGCGCGGTCTACCCCGACGCGTCGCTGTCGCTGTCGGAGCGCGCCTCGCCGACCGCCGCCGCGGACGACCGCCTGATCGTCGCCGTCGCGCAACTGGTCGAGAACGCCATCGAGCACAACGACGGCACGCCGACGGTCGACGTCTCCGTCGCGGCCGACGACGCGTGGGTGGCCGTCACCGTCGCCGACGACGGGCCGGGTATCCCGCCCGAGGAGTACGCCGTGATCACCGGCGAGCGGGACATCTCGCAGCTGACCCACACGAGCGGACTGGGACTGTGGCTCGTCCGCTGGGCCGTCGACGGCCTCGACGGCGAAGTCACGTTCGACGAGCGGGCGGGCGGTGGCAGCGAAGTGACGGTCAGAGTCCCGCTGGCGCCCGACGAGGAGTGACCGGCCGGGGGTGCCGCCTCGCACCGGACCGGAACGGCTACCTGTCTCCCGGCGGACGCTCCGGGCATGCAACTTGGCGTGATCGGCCTGGGCCGGATGGGACGGATCGTCGTCGACAGAGTGCTCGCGGCGGACCACGACGTCGTCGCGTTCGACATCGACGAAGCGGCCGTCGCAGAGGCCGCCGCCGGGGGTGCGACACCCGCGGACTCCGTCGCGGACCTCGCCGCTCGCCTCGACGACCCGAAACGGATCTGGCTGATGGTCCCGGCCGGCGAGGCCGTCGACGCGGCACTGGACGACCTCGAACCGCACCTCGACGGCGACGACGTCGTCGTCGACGGCGGCAACTCCCACTTCGAGGAC
>CAZIVN010000280.1:0-2931 GCA_964542685.1 uncultured Halobacteriales archaeon | reverse complement strand
GCGTGAACGTCGTCGAGTTCAACGCCCGCTTTGGCGACCCCGAGGCGATGAACACGTTGCCCGTCATGGAGACACCGCTGCTCGACGTCCTCGTCGCCGCCCGGGACGGCGAGTCGCTGCCGGACCCCGAGTTCGAGCCACAGGCGACCGTCTGCAAGTACGCCGCCCCCGCGGGCTACCCGACGGACCCCGAGGGCGGGACGAAAGTTCGGGTCGACGAGGACTCGGCGGGCGACGCCCTGCTGTTCTACTCGTCCGTCGACGAGCGCGAGGACGGCATCTACACGACGACGTCGCGAGCGTTCGCCGTCGTCGGCGTCGCCGACACCCTCCCCGAGGCCGAGACGGTCGCCGAGGACGCACTCGCGGTCGCCGGCGAGGAGGGCCTGCACGTGCGTCACGACGTCGGGACCGAGGCGCTGGTGGAACGGCGCGTCGAACACGTCGAGCGTCTGCGTGGCAACTGACGCTGCCCGTGCGGACGCTCCGGGTCCCCGCTCTGTGGGACGGTTTCAAGACCCTCGCTTCCCAACGACCGTCAGTGAGTGACGATCAGTCGGACCCGGACGCCGGAGACGAGTACCGCCACGACCGCGTAACCTACCACGCGACGCAGGGGCCCGGGAACTCCCTCCGCCAGTGGACCACGGCCAGGAATCCGGTCCGGGTCTCTCTCCACTACCTCGTCGTGTGGCTGATCCGGATCGCTCCGAGTCTCCGGCTTCGCAGTTGGCTCCTCCGTCGCCTCGGCGCGACGGTCGGCGCGCGCGTCTCGTGGGGCTTGGAAGCGACGCCGGACGTGTTCTGGCCGGACCACATCACGCTGGGCGACGACGTCATCGTGGGCTACGACGCGACTCTGCTCTGTCACGAGTTCCTCCAGGACGAGTACCGCGTCGGCGACGTGGTGATCGGCGACCGGGCGATGATCGGCGCGGGCGCCATCGTCCTGCCGGGCGTGGAGATCGGTGCCGACGCACAGGTCGCCGCGAACTCGCTGGTCGCCGAGGACGTCCCGCCAGGCGCGACGGTCGCGGGCGTGCCGGCCGAACGTGTCGACGGTGGCGATGCGGACGGCGGCGGCGATGGTGGCGAGGACGCCGAAAGCGGGGTCGGGAGGGGCGACGAGGAGACCCCGGCCTGACCTCAGAGCCCCTCCTCGGGGTCCCAGGTCTCGGCGCGGCGTTCGTTGGCGTCCATCAGCCGCTCCGGTGGCTCCGCGAACCACGCCGCGCCGTTGACCTCGGCGGCCTGGATGGAGATGGAGCCGCCCGTGTACCGCGCGTCGAAGAAGGGGTTCAACGAGTGGGTCGTCCGCTCGTCGTCCTCGTCAGTGGACGTCCAGGTGATCTGCCGGAGCGCCCACATACCGACGATTTCGCAGTCGATTCCGGCCTCCTCGCGGACCTCGCGGACGGCGGCCGCCTCGAACGTCTCGTCGCCCTCGCGGCCGCCGCCGGGCAGACCCCACTCGTCGCTGTCGCGGGGCAGAATCATGAGTGCGCGGTGGCGGTCGTCCCACTCGGCGAGGGTCGTCTCGGAGAGGGCCGCGGCGTCCTCGGGCGCCCTGACGACCCAGGCGTGTGCGCCGCCGTCGTATCCCGCCCGTGCGTTCTCGATGGCCTCCTCGAACGTCTCGGGCGAGAGCGTGCGAGTCTGCCGTTCGACGTCCGTCTCGCCGTAGCGATCCTGGAGGTCCGCGGCCATCGATTCGACTGCTTCGCGGTTGATGGCGACGTCCGACACGAACTCCCCGTCTCCTGGCGGTTACTTAGCCGTTTCCGTCTACTTCCGGACGATGGCGACGCCGTCTTGGAACACCTTGTGATTGGGGACGACGTACTCCGCCTCCTCGTCCTCGACGCGGGTCGTGAACACCGACACCTCCTGAACGATGCCCCCCCGGTCGCCGATCCGGACCTCGTCGCCGATGCCGTAGGGGCCGCGCAACAGGAGGTAGATGCCCGCCGCGCCGGCCTGGAGCATGTGTCGGAAGGCGAGGCCGGCCAGGAAGACGGTCCCGAACAGGTAGGCGCCCAGCAGGATCAGCAGGGCGGTCGTCGAGACGCCGACCTGGGAGAGTGCGACGAGGAAGGCGACGTAGAGGATGCTGTACTTCGCTATCTTCGGGATGATGGAGACGTCCGGCAGTTTGACCCCGCGCATCCGTTCGCTGACGAGGAGTTCGGCCTTGTCGGCGACGACGAACCCCAGTATCAGGACGAACGCGGCGACGAACAACCGCGGGATGAAGGCGGTGATCCGGAGCCAGAACGTCTCGCCGCTGACGAGGCGGGCGACGTGGAACGCGGTGACGATGGCGACGCCGTAGATGAGCCAGGCGGACAGCCGGGCGACGATGTCGACGGTGGAGGTCCCGAGGCTCCGGGCAGTGCGTTCGAACGGGGTCCCCTCGACGATTTCGGGGATGTTCGCGGCGCGCAACACGCGGCGGTTCAGGCGACCGACCAGGAGCCCGATCACGAGGCCGATGGCGAGGACGACCACCGCCTGGACGGCCGGCTCTGCGACCAGCGTCTGCACCTCGACCATCTCAGTACGCCTCCGGATCGAGTTCGACGACCAGTTCCCCTCCCTTGAACGCCCGGACGAGACCGTCGCTCTCGGACAGGACGACCGAGACGGCGTTGGTGTCCCGCGTGATCGCGCCGGCAGCCATGTGGCGCGTGCCCAGTCCCTTCGGGATGTCGACGCCCTCCGCGGACGGTTCGAGGTACCGGTAGGCCGAGACGATCTTGCCGGAGTCGCTGATGACGAACGCGCCGTCCAGGCGCGAGAACTCCTTGAGCATCACGTTGACGATGGGGTCCCCGACGTGGACGTGGGACTTCTCGAAGGGGTTGTAACTGAGCGGCCGGGACTTGTTCATCACCTTGCCGGCGTCGCCGACGACGAACAGGGCGCCGACGG
>CAZIVN010000279.1:0-2941 GCA_964542685.1 uncultured Halobacteriales archaeon | reverse complement strand
GACGACGGCCCGGTGACGTCGGCACCTTACCCGGTGAACGCGAACAGGTCGTCGGCGACGCGGTGGATCGACTCGACGCCCTTCCCCGAGTCCCCGACCATCTCCGAACCGTCGACCATGGCGCGCCCGACCGCGAGCACCTTCCCGTGGGTCTCCTCGTCGATCACGACGAGGTCGCCCTCGTCGATGACGTCGTCGGCCTCGACGATGCCCGGCCGCATCACGTCGGCGCCGTCGCTGACGAACGACACCGCGCCGGCGTCGACGGTGACGACCCGCTTCTCGGGCGGGTGGGCGTTGGCCCCCCGCACGGTGAGGAACGGTTCGTCGTCGACGTACAGTACCTGTGGCTCGCCGTCGACGAGGACGACGTCCGCGTGGTCGTCCTCGAACTCGACGAGTTCGTAGGTGTCGCCGTCGACGTCGACGCCGAGTGCGTCGGCGATGGTGCCCTCGACGGCCCGTACGTCGTCGCTCCGGAGGTGGTGTCGGGACTTGACCTGCATACTCCGACGTCCGACCGGCGCGCGCTTAAACCGACCGTTCCGGGTTCGGTCGCGTTCGGGGGGACCGCTATCTTTTTGCCCGTCCCCCCTCCCATCGGAACCAATCAATCGTGAGGCGAGTCCCGTGACGATACCCGTCGAGAGCCTCCGAGCGGCCGGACTGGGCGACGAAGTCGAGAAGATCGCCGGCGCCGTGGCGCGCTTCCTCGACGACGGAACGGGGACGAACGTCGCCGTCGTCTCGGAACCGTTCGCCGGCCGGGAGGCGCTCCTGGACTACGCCGACCGCCTCCTGGAAGACGCGCCGTCGACCCGCGTGCGTCTGTCCGAGGCCGTCACGGGGGACCCGCCGACGGTGCCCGAGGAGGGCGCTCTCATCGTCGACGACTGCCACTACCTCTACCGGCGCTGCATCGACGGGTTCGGCGTCGTCGACCAGTTCCTCGAGGCCATCGCGGCGTCGGACGCACTCGTGGTGACCTCGTGGAACCGCTACTCGTGGTCGTACCTCGCCGCCGTCCGGGACGTGGCCGACTCCTTCACCTCCGTCGTCGAGATTCCGCGCCTGACCGCCGAACAGTTGCAGGCGGTGATCGGCACGCACTTCGACGCGGACCCGCCCAGGTTCGTCAGCACGGACGAGGGCGGCCGGATCAAGACCGTCCAGTGGGGCCGACGGCCGGTCCGACTCGTGGGGCCGGTGAAGGTCGCCCTCCCGGTGCCGTCGCTGAATACGGAGTACCTCGCGTCGTGGCTGGCGGCCGACGAGGACGAGACCGAACGGATCGTCTTCGAGAAACTGCGCCGTCTCTCGCACGGCAATCCGGGCATCGCGACGTCGCTGTGGGAGCGGAGTCTCAGGGACGGCCCCGAGGGTCGGGCGACGATCGCACCGGCCTACGTCGAGGATCCGGTCACGGCGTTCGACCTCCGCGACGACGACCGGGCGGCCCTGCTGTGGAGCCTCGTCGCGAACGAGTGCGTCACGCGGCCGACGCTGGCCGAGTCGACGTACGGCGTCTCGGTCGACAAGGAACTCCAGTTGCTCGCCCAGCGTGGGGTCGTGGACATCGACGGCGAGACGGTGACGGTCACACCTGCGGGCCTCCACCCCGCCGTCGCCGCGCTCGAACGGAGGCGATTCCTGTGGTGACCGGCGTTCTGACGGCGAGTGGCGGCGAGGAGGTGTCGGTGCCGCTGTCGTCGGTCGTCGACGCCTTGGTCGTGATCGTCACCGCGTACGTCCTCGCTCGTCTCGCGAACTACGCGTTGCGGACCCTGGCCGATCGGGTCGTCCAGCACCGGTTCCGGGTCACCTCCGTCATTCCCATCCTGCAGTTTTGCATCTACGGCGTCGCGACGTACTTCGCGTTGACGACGCTGTTCGACCTGACGACGACCCAGCTGGTCGCGTTCAGCGGCCTGCTCGGTGCGGCGATCGGACTCGGGCTGAAGGACTTCCTCGCGGACGTCGTCGGCGGTCTGGTCGTCGTCGTCGAACAGCCCTACCAGGTCGGCGACAAGGTCGCTCTGGGCGACCACTACGGCGAGGTGACGAACATCGGTCTCCGGTCGACGACGCTGGTGACCCCGAACGACACCGCGGTGGTCGTCCCGAACTTCACCGCGGTCAACGAGTCGGTGGCCAACAACAACACCAGCGACGCGGAGATGCTCGTCACCGTCACGTTCCACATCGCGCCAGAGTCGGACACCGGACGCGCCACCGACATCCTCGAGGAGGCGCTGTTGACCTCCCGGTACGTGTACGTCGACGACGCCCACCCGTCCTCGGTGCTGGTCAGCGACGAGCGCTACTACCAGACCCTGACGGGCCGCGCCTACGTCAACGACCTGCGCAACGAGCGACTGTTCCAGACCGACGTGACCGAACGCGTCCTCGACGCCTTCGAGGACGCCGGCATCGAGTCGCCGACCACGCCGACCGGTGGGTTCGACGCCGGGTGACGGCGCCGGGACTCCGGTCGTCCAGGTATCCTGCCCGAACCCATAAGTGGCCCTACCACGACGGTTCGAGTATGTTCGGCGCCCGGCGCGACCGGGACGAAGAGACGGTCACCTGCATCGCCTGTGGCACGTCGCTCGATCGGTCGAAGGCTCGCGAGTACGACAAACACGGCGACCGGTGGGATCGCACCGACAAGGAGTTCGAGTACCTCTGCAAGTCCTGCTACCGGGACTGCTGTCACCAGCCCCGGGATGGCCTGGAAGACCTCCTCGAGGACGTCGGTGCCGGCGACCTCTCCCGGGACGAGTTCTTCGAGGCGTTCGCGGACGCGACCGAAGAGCGAGAAGAGCGCGTCGACTGATTCCGGCCGCGGTCCCGACACGTTTTCCTGCCCCTCCCTCGTAGAGCGTCCCATGGCAGACGACGCGCAGGCCGCCGCCGGCACCGCGGAGGCCCAGGGCCCGGT
>CAZIVN010000278.1:0-2943 GCA_964542685.1 uncultured Halobacteriales archaeon | reverse complement strand
ACGAACTTCGTCGTCGACGGCGCGGACCGCCTGGTTCCGATGGCCGTCGAGGAGGCGAGCGTCGTCGCGGCCGCGGCCCACGGCGCGAAGATGGCCCGCGAGACCGGCGGCTTCTCGACTGTCGTCGACGACCAGCTGATGATCGGCCAGGTGGGGGTCGTCGACGTCGCGGACCCCCACGCCGCGGTCGGGCGGGTCCTCGAACGCCGGGAAGAGATCAAATCCGTCGCCAACGACCAGGGCGTCCTCGTCGACCACGGCGGTGGCTGCCGGGAGGTCCGCGCCCGGGTCGTCGAAGCGCCGACGGGCCCGTCGGTCGTCGTCCACCTCGTCGTCGACGTCTGCGACGCGATGGGGGCGAACGCGGTGAACACGATGGCAGAGGCCGTCGCGCCGACCGTCGCCGACGCCACCGGCGGCGACGTGACCCTGCGTATCCTCTCGAACCTCGCGGACCGCCGCCTCGCGAGAGCGCGGTGTACGATCACCCCCGAGGCGCTGGACCACCCCGACAGCGGCCGCTCGGGCGAGGCAGTCCGGGACCGAATCGTCGACGCCTGGGGCCTGGCGGCCGCGGACCCGTACCGCGCCGCGACGCACAACAAGGGGATCATGAACGGCGTCGACGCCGTCGCCCTGGCGACGGGCAACGACTGGCGCGCCATCGAGGCCGGCGCCCACGCCTGGGCCGCCCGGGACGGGTACGGACCGCTGACGACCTTCGAGGTCGACGCCGACGGGAACCTCGCCTGTTCGATCGAACTCCCGATGCAGGTGGGGTCCGTCGGCGGTGCAACCGCGGTCCACCCCACCGCGAGCGCCGCCGCCGAGATGCTCGACGCCGACTCCGCGGCCGACCTCGCCGGCGTGTTCGCCGCCGTCGGCCTCGCGGAGAACCTCGCGAGTATGCGAGCCCTCACGAGCGAGGGCATCCAGGCGGGCCACATGAAACTCCACGCCCGCAACGTCGCCGCCGCGGCCGGCGCCGCCCCCGACCAGGTCGACGACGTCGCCGCGCAGATGGTCGCCGAGGCGGCGGTCCGGGAGAGCCGCGCCCGGGAGATTCTCGACGAGATGGACTGATACGGTTTCGTTTCATCTATTACCGGTGATACCCCGTACGGGACCGGTGATCACCGGTAAACAGTGAAACGAAACCGTATGAGACTACCCTTCGGCGAAGGGATCTGAGACGGCCCGAAGGTGGCCTGCACGAAGCCTCCGGGCGGGAATGGAAGGGGCCGAGCGGTCGCCCGTGCTGACGAAGTAAGGACCGCAGGCGTGAGCGCAGCGAACGCCGAGGACCACAACGAGTCAGCGCGGACGAGCGCGAGGGGGCTTCCAAAGCGGTCACAGACGAGATACAGAGAAGGAACGAGTCCCGTACAGTATCTCCGACAAGCCGTGCCAGAATCGACACGCCTTCCACGCCAGAACTCCGAATCCCACCCATGCAGAGCCGCGTCCGTCGGAACGTCGGGACGCTCACCGCCGCGCTATCGGTCGTCTCGCTGGCCCTGGTCTTTGCCGCCGCGGGCCGGGTCGTCCCGGCCGGGACCATCCCGCGAGCCCCCGACGCCGTCCTGACCGCGATCCCGCACGTCAACGCCGTCGTCAGTCTGGCCGCGATCGGCACGATCCTGACCGGTGTCCGCGCGATCAGACGGGGCGACGTCGTGCGCCACCGGCGGCTGATGCTGACGAGTTTCGCCCTGTTCGCGACGTTCCTGGCCCTGTACCTCTACAAGGTCGCGCTGACGGGCCCCCGCGGGTTCTCCGGGCCGGCGTGGCTGGAGACGTACCTCTACTTCCCGCTACTCGGGATCCACATGCTGCTCGCCATCGTCTGCATCCCGCTCGTGTACTACGTCCTGTTGCTGGCCTACAGCCACCCGATCCACGAACTCGCCGAGACGAACCACCCGCGGGTCGGCCGCGTTGCCGCCACGCTGTGGCTGATCTCGTTCGCCCTCGGCGAGGCGGTGTACGTCCTGCTGTACTGGCTGTAGAGCGGTCGCTCAGCGGTCCTCGTCTCGCCACTCCTCGCGCAACAGGCCGTACACGTGCATGTCGTGGTACCCCCCGCGGTACCAGGCGGCTTCGCGTTTCGTCCCCTCGTGCTCGAACCCGAGTGACTCCAGCAGGGCCTTCGAGCCCTCGTTGAAGTCGCCGGCGTACGCCTCGATCCGGCGGAGGTTCCGGTCCTCGAAGCCGTACTCGACGAGCGTCCGTGCGGCGTCGCTCCCGTACCCCTGGCCGTGGTGTTCCGGGACCAGGTAGTAGGCCAGTTCCTCGCTGCGGGCGCGGTAACTCTCCGTCGGGCCGTACTGGCTCCGGGTGAGCGACGCGATTCCCAGGCGGGTGTCGCCGTCCCAGACGAGGCAGTGGACGCCCTCCTCGGCGCCGGCCGTCGACTCGTAGAACTCCCGGACGGCCTGGTCGCTCGTCGGGTTCGATCCGAGTGCGCCGCGCCAGACCGCGGGGTCGTTCATCGACCGGGCCAGGAAGTCGAGGTCGTCCTCCGTGACGGGGCACAGCGTGACGCGTTCGCCCTCCAGAAAGGTCGGTGAGGTCACGGCCTGCCCTTTCTCGGGCGGTACTAAAGTCCTGGCGTGGGTGTGGGTCGCCGTCTCGGTCGCCGAGAGCAGTCGTCCACGCCCCGCTCAGTCGTCCGCCGGCGCTTCCGTCCCGACAGAGGGCCGTGCCACGTCTCTGTCGGTGTCCTCGCCCTCGATGTCGTACGGGTACTCGCCGGTGACACAGCCCAGACAGAGGTCGTCGCGGGCACTCTCCAGGGCGTCGCAGACGGCGTCGATGGAGAGATAGGAGAGGCTGTCGGCGCCGATGTGGTCGCGAATCTCGTCGACGCTCATGTCGGCGGCGATGAGTTCCTCGCGGGTCGCCATGTCGATGCCCATGTAACACGGTGCGACGATGGGCGGG
>CAZIVN010000277.1:0-2948 GCA_964542685.1 uncultured Halobacteriales archaeon | reverse complement strand
CCTCGGGAAGAGCGGCCAGCGAGGCCCTCGCAGGACGCCTCGCTCCGAGTTGGGTGCAGATAGTTTCAACGACTATTGGCTGCACTGGTCGTGTTCACAACGCTGATCCCTTCCCTGAAATTCGAACTCGACGGTATCGTCTCGCGACTCGGCCGCGGGGATGGCTCCAAGCCCGCGTTCGGCACCGGCGGCGGCCTCCTCAGTCGGACACTGAAAACCGGGAGCACGGCTGCTCGCCGCGCCCCACACGTGGTCGTCGCCCTGGCGCTGATCACAACGTCGGTTGGCGCGTACGGCGGGATGCAACTCGAGGCTACGGTGGACGAGAGCGGATTCGCGTCGGATCCACCAGCGTGGATGGACAGCCTCCCCGAACCGTTCAAACCCGGTGAGTACTCTGCACTGGAGAAAAAGCAGTTCGTGGACGAGCGGTTCACCCGCGGCGACGACACGACGGTCTACGTCCTCGTCGAGGGGGACGTGACTGGCGACGGCGTGCTCGAGCGTATCGCCGCCGGCGAAACCGCTGCCGCAGAGAGCGAGACTATCGTCGCCGGAATGGACGGCCGGACGACGGTCGTGAGTCCGCTGTCGCTGATGCGGTCCGTCGCCGCAGTCGATCCGGAGTTCGCCGCCGCCTCCACGGCTGCCGACACCGACGGTAACGGTGTCCCCGACAGGGACGTCGCCGCACTGTACGACGCCCTGTTTGCTGCAGCTCCCGAGGCGGCCGGACGAGTCGTAGAGCGCACCGACGACGGCGAGTACGTATCCCTGCTCGTCAGCGCGCCCACAGAGGGCGGTGCCGAGTACCGTGCCGTCACTGGCGACATCCGTACTGTCGCGGCCGCCATCGACGCCGACAGCGACTCGCTGACGGCGACTCCAACTGGCGAGCGCGTGATCGTGGCGATCACCGTCACGGAACTGCTCAACGGCGTCATCGTGACGCTGTTCCTGACTCTGGCGGTCGTGGTCGTCGTGTTGACGATCGGCTACCGCCTCACCCAGGGCTCGGCGTCGTTGGGCGTCGTGACGCTTCTGCCTGTCGCGTTCGGCGTGGCGTGGTTCTTCGGCACCCTCTGGGCGCTGGACATCGCGTTGACGCTGTTGACTGGCGTTATCGTCTCGCTGACAATCGGCATCGGAGTTGACTACGCGATCCACCTCAGCGAGCGCTACAAACAGGAACTCGACTGGAAGGACACCGTCTGGGAGGCCATGGACGTCACCCTGACCGGGACGGGCGGCGCACTCCTTGGTGGGTTCACGACGGCCGTCGCGGCCTTCGGCACCCTCTCGCTGGCGACGATTCCACAGCTCTCCGAGTTCGGCGTGTTGATCGGGGTCGCGCTTGTGTACGCGTTCGCGAGCACGTTGCTGTTGCTCCCCAGCCTGCTCGTGCTCTGGACGCGGTACTTCGGCCCCGCCGACGCGAACTTCGACATCGTCGCCCCAGCAGATACGACTCCCTCACCCACCGACGACTGAACTGAACCGAACTTCCCCAATCGGCTCTTCGGGACCGTCCACGGCTGCTGTCCACACTGTTCCGGTAGTTCGGACATGCTGGCCTCGCCACCTGTGTGCTGTCGACCAGGAGCAGGTCTCACGACGACCAAGACGGCCACATCATTTAGGAAAACCCGCCCGGAATCCACCTCCAATGCGTCGTTCGCTGGGGGCACTTGCAGTCGTTTTGATGCTGGTGGTAGGGGGGTGTGCAGGGGCGTCGGACGTGGGAACTCCCACAGCGGACACAACGGAACGGGCGACGGCCAGTGAGAGTCCACCGTCGGGCTCGGGCGACGCATCGACCACCGAGCATAATTCGGCGACGACCTCGGCACCGACCAGCGCGCAGACACCGACGACGACTTCGGAACAGACGTCCACGGCAACGGACACTGCCACAGCAATGCGGACTGCGACCCAGTCGCTGACGACCTCTACGGCGAGGCCGACTGAAACAACGACACGGACGCCGACGGCCACGACGGCCTTCGAAGACCAGACCTCCTGGCAGGTCGAGGTCGTTCGAGTCGTCGATGGCGACACACTCGAAGTGGCGTTCCCGGACGGGCACACCGAGGACATCAGGCTGCTCGGCATCGACACGCCGGAGGTCCACGTCGAGACCGACCCCGACCAGTACGAGGGCATCCCCGATACGGCCGATGGCCGGGACTGGCTACGCGACTGGGGACACAAGGCCAGCGAGTTCGCCCGGACGCGATTGGCCGGAGAGACCGTCCGAATCGAGACGGATCCGGACGCCGATCGTCGTGGAAGCTACGGGCGACTGCTCGTGTACGTCTACGACGACGGTCGGAACTTCAATCTCGAACTGATCGACCAGGGTTACGCGCGCCTGTACGACTCGCCGTTCTCGCTCCGCTCGACGTTCCGGTCCAGCGAGGCCACCGCCCAGGAGAACGACGTCGGCCTCTGGAACTACGAGGAGTCCGGGACGACCACGAACGGTGCCGGCAAGAGCAGTACGAGCGAACTATCGGTCCTGACCGTCCACGCCGACGCCGAGGGCAACGACAACGACAACCCGAACGGCGAGTGGATCGTCCTCGAGAACACGGGTGACTCCGAACTCGACCTCACCGGCTGGACCCTCGGTGACGAAGCGAGCCACACCTACTCCTTCCCGGACGGGTTCACGCTTGGCCCCGGCGAGACCGTAACGCTGTACACCGGCAGTGGAACCGACTCCGCGAACGAACTCTACTGGGGCTCGGATTCGGCCATCTGGAACAACGGCGGCGACACGGTGACCGTTCGCGACGCAACTGGAAGCATCGTCGTCGAGTACGGGTACTGAGTGCCAGGCTGCCCGTTGCAGAACAGTGTAATGGAGACGACGATGGCAGTAGCTACCACGCGCTCCTCGCCTGCTGGCACGGACTGTAGTATGTTTGATACTGGAATTCGCGCCT
>CAZIVN010000276.1:0-2966 GCA_964542685.1 uncultured Halobacteriales archaeon | reverse complement strand
GTAATCGGCGGCGCAGGTCCCGGACGCTCCCGGGCTACGCCCCGTGTTCCATCGTCAGACCTCGACACAGACGTCCGTCGCGGGGACGCACGCGGAGCGCCCGCCCACGAGGCTTCTGACCGCGTCGCTCAGTCGCGGACCGGCGGTCAGGCCGCCCAGGACCGCCGCGATACCGCCGACGGACGCCAGTGCGACCGTGGGGAACGCGACGGCCAGGAACGCCGTCAGGGGCAGCAGCGACATCACGGCGATCACCAGCAACGTCTCGCCGAAGGTGTGTTCGAGCGCCGCGTCGCGCCGTCGACCGGTGAACGGTTTCGGTGCCATCACGTGTAGACGTAGGGGTGGCAGGCCCTTAATTATAATCTGAACGATACTTTTGTAGCGAGGGTTACCAAAACGAATTTCAGCGAACGAGAGACCGAGGGGCCTCGTACCACCGGACAGACCCGTTCGAACACACTCGTCGAGGGTCGGCGAGCGGACCCCAAGTGCGGTCCCTCCGGCAGTATCAGCGCCAGAGTTCCTCGAACGCGAGCGTGGACTCGCCGACCCCGGACGCCAGGTCGACGGGAATCCCGACCGCACTCGCGTCTGCCAGGTCCTCCGGGGGCAGCGTCGCGTCGCTGCCGGTGCCAGCGGCCGGCACTCGTGACGACCGTTCTCCGAGGTGCTCGCGGGGCTCGGTACCGGTCACAGCCCCGGTGTCGGCGGCCCTCCGCCAACAGGAAACTTATGTCCGTCCGACGGTTAGACCCGTTCGTAATGACCGACTTTGGCCTCCGACTCCGGATGGTAGTCGTCGGGACCATCCTGTTCGCCTTCTACCTGGGCGCGGGAACGGTCCTGTCAGCGATGTTGGGCCTCCCGCTGTTGCCGGTTCTGGCCGCCGGGATACTGATCCTCCCGGCCATCCAGTACAAACTCGGCAAGTGGATGGCCCTCCGGGGCGCAGAGGACCTGCCCGAGAACGGCCAGTACGCCCACGTCCACCGGTCGTTCGAGTCGCTAGCCCGGGACATGAACGTGCCGGAACCCCGGCTGATGGTGATGGACATGGGCGTGCCAAACGCCTTCGCCGTCGGGCGGAAAAAGGCCGGTGTCGTGGTCGTCTCGCGGGAACTGCTCGCGATGTTAGAGCGCGACGAACTGGACGGCGTCCTGGCTCACGAACTGGCTCACATCAAGAACCGTGACGTCGTGACGATGGTCGTCGGCCAGGCCATCGGGATGATGGTCGGCTACGTCGCCTACTTCGCCGTGTTGTTCGGCGGGGAGCGAAACATCGGATCCTTTATCCTCGCGATGGTCGCGTCGTCGCTCGCGAACATGCTCGTCATGATATTCGTCCTCGCCATCTCGCGGTACCGCGAGTACGTCGCCGACGAGGACGCGAGGGAAGCGATCGGCTCGGGCGACCCTCTGGCTCGCGCACTGGAGAAGATCTCGCGCGGCGCCGAGGGTCGGGACTCGGAGGTCGACGACAACCTCAGCGCCCTGTGTATCTTCAACGGCGACAAGGGCCTGTTGCAGAAGGTGTTCGCGACCCACCCGCCGACGGAGAAGCGGATCCAGCGGCTCCGGTCCTGACCTCCCCCCGGCCGGGGGAACCTTCTTTATGATTCGCAGGGAGGTAGCGACGATGAGCGAGTCCCTCGATGGGGCCCCGGTGTTCCCGGAGACGGTGCGGACCGATTCGCTCCGGTTGGCGCCGCTGTCCCCGGACACCGTCGACGTCTTCGAGTTCTACGACCTGTTCGCGGCGAGCGCCGAGGCCACCCAGGACGTCTACGAGTTCCTCCCGATGGAGCCGTTCGGGACGCCGAAAGACGCGCGGGACCTACTGGAGGGCGCGGTGGCGGAGTGGGCCGACGCCGACGCGGCGAAGTACGGCGTCTGGCCCGGCGAGGACGACGTCGCGGGCATGGCAGCGCTGTCGCCCGACTGGGAGCGCCGGCGGGCCAGTCTGGCCGTGATTCTCGCGAAACAGTACTGGGGCCAGGGGTACGCCGGCGAGTGTGCGACCGCACTCGCCGCCGTCGCGTTCGACCGACTCGACCTGGAACTGGTCACGCTGGGGTACGACGAGGGCAACGAGCGGTCAGCGCGGGCCATCGAGAAGTTCGTGGACCGCTGGGGCGGACAGTACGACGGCGTCCGCAGGAACGAGACGGTCCGTGGCGACGAGGTGGTCGACGCCCACGAGTACTCGGTGACCCGCGAGGCCTTCCGTCGCGCGCGGACGGAGGAGTGAGGAGTCTGTGGGGCCCGAGCGGCCCGGTACCCGTCTGGAGGCCTCTGGAGGACTCCATAGCGTTATTTATAATATTATCGACACTTTTATGCGGAGACCGGACCGACCGTTGAGTGCCGACGACCCGTCGGCGCGCACAGAGCCCGAACCGTCTGTCATCCCGTGGGGGGCCGGGTTCTCACACCGCCTGCCACTCGCGCCCGTCGCCGGCCCTGCCACACCCGATGCTTCTTCACCAGCGCATCGACAGCTCCGGCGTCGTCGATGGCGCGGGGAGAACGGTCGACATAAACCTCCGTCGGTGTGCGTCTACTCTGCCGTACGGGAAAGTCTCTTGAGTACCCCGCCCCGACTGGACAGTGTGTCGTCACGCTCCGCTCCGTGGTCGCGCCGACCGGAGCGACAGTACCGGAACCCCGGGAAAAGACCTATATTAAACTACCGCTAACCTAAGGTGAACACTTACGATGCAAGGACAATCTCAGCAGCAGGCGTACGACAGGGGAATCACGATCTTCTCCCCCGACGGAAGACTGTACCAGGTGGAGTACGCGCGCGAGGCCGTCAAGCGCGGCACCGCGAGCGTCGGCGTCCGGACCGCGGACGGCGTCGTCCTCGCGGCCGAGAAGCGTCCACACTCCCCGCTTCTGGAGGCCGAGAGCGTCGAGAAACTCCACAAGGCCGACGACCACGTCGGCATCGCCTCGGCGGG
>CAZIVN010000275.1:0-2969 GCA_964542685.1 uncultured Halobacteriales archaeon | reverse complement strand
CCGGAGGGCTCTTGACCTACGGCCTGCATCGCTACGAGCAGGTGCGACTCGGAGTGGTTCGGGATGAGTAGCGCGGAGACGACGGCCCCCGACGACGAAGGAGACGGAGCGGCCGCCACGGAGCAATCCGACGACGAGGCGCTGCGTGCGCGGATGGAACTGCTCGAAGAGGAGAACCGCCGCCTCCGCGAGGAGTACCGCCGCGCGCGCCAGTCTGAGTACCGCCGGACGGCCCGCGTACTGGCCGCCATCGGCCTGACCGCGCTCGTCGGGGCGGTCGCGTTCCCGTCCATGCGGGAGGTCCTGCTCGCGCTGGCGGGCACCGGCGGGTTCGGCGCTGCCCTCCTGTACTACCTCACGCCGGAGCGGTTCGTCGCGGCGCCGGTCGGCGAACGGGTGTACGAGGCCCGCGCGGAGACCGGTCAGGCGCTCGTCGCCGACCTCGGACTGTCGGACCGGCGAGTGTACGTCGCCGACGACGGTTCCCCCCGCCTGTACGTCCCCAGAGGGACCGACGACGCGCTCCCGGATTCGTTCGACGACACGTTCGTCGTCGAGGACGACGCGCGCGGCGTCGCACTCGCGCCGACGGGCGCCGGCCTCTACCGCGAGTTCGAATCGGACCTTGCGGGCGACCCCGCGACGGAGCCCGCGCTCCTCGCCGACCAGCTCTCGGACGCCCTCGTCGAGGGATTCGAGCTCGTCGCTACGGCCCGCCCGGACGTCGAGGACGACCGCCTCTCGGTGGCGATCAGCGACAGTGCCTACGGCGAGGTCGACCGGTTCGACCACCCGATCCCGTCGTTTCTCGGGAGTGCGGTCGCGACGACGGTCGACGCGCCCGTCGACGTGGCCGTCGATCGCGTGGACGACGACAGAGCGGACGTCGTCGTGACCTGCCGCTGGGAGACCGACGAGACGTGAGAATTCTTTCGGTTCGACGATCGACGTGTCTGGAATCGGACTGGAACCCGTGATCGAACAAATAGAAATCTTATACTTCCAGTCCTGAACATCATCTGCTCCCAGTCAACTGCCCGGTTACACGGTTACTACCACCTGGTCAAATTGTCATTCAAAATTTAAAACAGCCTCCCGAGTATCTCTACAAATTGGTAGGATCAGAGCGGGAAAATTGCACGACAGAAGCGATCTTAGGTCAGCAATAACCTTTATCCATGTCAGGGGAGTTCGCTATCGGTAATGCCATCCATCGACCAAGACCTCCGGACACTGGCGGTAGTGTCGGAGGCAGTTGGGGACGACGGGCTGGAAGCCGTGGGGGCCGAGGTAGAGTCGACCGACGACGCCTGTGGGAACGTGGCTATCGAGGGAGCACTGTTCGATGGCGGGATTCCTGACGGGATTCGCGTGACTGCCTGCGACTGCTCGATTGCCGACTCCGGAGCGATCCGACTCGAACTGAGCGTGGAAACGACGGCGGACGAGACGCCCGACGAAGCGGCGTCGAACCCGTCGGGCGACGAGGCGGAGAACGACGACGCCGAGACAGCGGCGGCGACGGAATCGGGGGAGACGCCTGCTCGGCGAGACGGTGGCGAGGTCGTCACCGTCGAGAGCGACACAACTGCGCCAGCGAGTACGACAACCGTCGAAGATACCGTGGCGCCTGGTGACGACCAGAAAGGGGGTGCAGACGACGCGGACGACATCGACGTCCCTGCCGAACCCGGAGACGAGACCCAAATGTCGGACAAGAGGAACGAAGACGGGACCCTCGACTCCGGCGACGAGTCCGAGGTACCGAAGACGGACGCAGACCACAACGACGGGTCTGAGACACCCGAGACGGGTGCCGACGCTGACGAGTCGTCTACGGACTCCTCGCCGCCGTACCGGGACCCAGAGTGTCTCGCGGCGGTGTACGACAGCGAGGACACGTTCGCCGAGATGACCGACGCGCTCGGCGTCGACGTCACGCCCCAGACCGTCCGCCGGTACATGATCGACCACGATATCCACGAGCCCCGCTCTCAACCAGCGATCGGACCGGAGGACGCGGAGCGACTGGAGACCGATCCGACGCCGGACGGGGATGACGACGCAGACGACCCCGTAACGGCCGAGGACGCTAGTGACGACACAGCGACGGACGACGGCGACGCTGGACTTACCGACGAGACCGGACCCTCGGGACCGCCGACAGACCGCGACGACGCTGATACCGCCGACGCACGGGACGAGTCGGAGGAAACTGACGAGACGACTCCCCCCGAGACGGAGGACTCGCCAGACGAGAGTCACCCGGAGTCGACCGTCGACGAGGCGATTCCACTGACCGACGTCTGTGACGTCAATGGCGCCGAAGATCACACGCTCGGCGAACTGATCGACGCAGCGGTCGGTGCCCGGACGATGTACGAGGTCCAGTCGACGCTCGGCGTCGATCCGGACACGACGCGGGCACTGCTGGAGGCGTGTAACCTGACCGACCTCGTGACCGGCCGGATCGACCGCAGTGAGGGCCCCGACGAACTCGACGTGCGGGACCGCGTCGCGGGCGCACTCGCCGACGGACATCGCTGACACCCCAGACACTGACGATTCCGCCCGCGTCTCGCGGCAGCGGTCGCGCACCGGAACTCGGCCGACGGGAGACGACGACTCGGACGGGCCCAGATCCGAGGGCTATTCGGCGTCCTCGCCGTCGTCGGCAGTCTCTGCGCCCCCGTCCGTCGTCACTGGTTCGTCACCCTCTTCGTCGACGACCTCCGCCAGAAAGTCGCCCTCTGCCTCGGGCGAACCCGGCGGCACCACCGTGTCGAGGACGTCTTCGACGACGTCGGCGGCAGTCACGTCAGCCAGGTCTGCCTCCGTCGCCAGGACGATGCGGTGGACGAGAACGCTCTCGGCCAGGCGCTTGACGTCGTCCGGGATGACGTATTCGCGGCCATCGATGGCGGCCGCCGCCTTCGCGCCGTTCAGGAGGGCGAGCGACGCTCGCGGTG
>CAZIVN010000274.1:0-3004 GCA_964542685.1 uncultured Halobacteriales archaeon | reverse complement strand
AGATCGCACAGGGGTTCGACCCCTCCGACCCCGAGCACGCCGACCTCTGGGAGACGATCGAGGACCTGGGCGTGCCCTGCGTGTTCCACGGCGGCAACTCCACGCTGGGGGCGTGTGGCCCCGGTGGTCGCGGACTGAAGATCAAGTACGGCGACCCGATGTTGCTCGACGACGTCGCGGCGGAGTACCCCGAACTCCAGATCCTGATCGCGCACCCGGCGTTCCCGTGGGAGAAGGAGCAACTGGCCATCTGCCAGCAGAAGGGCAACGTCTGGATGGATCTCTCGGGCTGGATGCCGAAGTACATCGACGACCAGGTGCTCCACTACGCCAAGACACTGCTCAAAGACAAGGTGATGTTCGGCACGGACTACCCGATGCTCGACCCCGACCCGTGGCTGGAGGGGTTCGCCGACCTGGGCTGGGACGAGGAGCTCCAGCGGAAGGTTCTCTGGGAGAACGCGGAACGGTTCCTCGGACTCGACTGAGCGTGCTCGGGCGCGTCTCGACGGACCGAATCGACGACCACCCGTACGTCCGCGTCGCCGCCGCCGACCGCGACGACGACGCGCCACCACTGGTGATCGTCCCGGGACTGAACGACCCGATGCTCCGTGTCTCGTCGACGCCGTGGTACGCGGGTCTGATGGCGTTGCTCGGCCGGCGGTACGCCGACCGGAGACCGGTGTACCTGATCAGTCGCCCGCTGGACGGCCCCGAGACGATTCGGGCGATGGCGCGGAACTACGCGCCGGTGTTCGACCGGATCGGACCGGCCGACGCGATGGGCCTGTCGATGGGTGGATTCGTGGTTGGCGAACTGGCCGCCCTGTGTCCCGAACTGGTCGACTGCGCCGCGTTCGCGCTCGCGGCGGGCGGGCTGTCGGACCACGGACGGGAGCGGGTCGGACGGTGGCGGGAACTGGCCGCCGAGGAACGGTGGGTAGCGCTGTTCCGCGACGCGTACGACGTCGTGGCGACGGGCGTGGTGCGGCGGGCACTCCGACTGGGCGGACGCCTGTACGACTGCCTGGCTGCTGGCCCAGAGTCCCCCGTCGACTTCCGGCGGGAGGCGGCGGCGTGCCTGGCCTACGACGGGTGGGACCGACTGAGGGCGGTCGGCGTCCAGTCGCTCGTCGTGGGCGGCACGACGGACCCGTTCTTCTCCACCGCGGCGTTCCGGGAGACTGCCCGGTGCCTGCCCGAGGGGCGACTGGCGCTGCTCCGCGGCGCGGGCCACGAGGCGCCGCTGATGCACCCGACCACGTTCGACGAACCGCTCGCCAGGTTCTTCTGGCGGTGACGGCCATGGGGTTCGGGTCCCGGAGGGGGGCGCCGCCCCGGCGAGCTGTCGAACTGAAAATTTTTGTCGGGTCCCCGGCAACGGTCGACCGTGCAACTGTCGCCCGACCGTTCCCTCCAGGTTCGTATCGCCGGCACGTTCGCACTGATCGTCGCCGCGAACGCAGCCGTCCTCGGCGTGGTCGTCTGGGGCGGGCTCCACGCGTGGGCTGCGGTGCGAAGTGCGCCGACGCCGACCGTCGCCCTTCCCGTCCTCTCCGGAGCGCTGCTGGTGGGCGGGCTCGCACTCGTCGCGATCCAGGCCCGGTACGGCTCGCGCCGTGCGGTCGCCGACCTCGACGTCGACGGGGACCCGCCACGGGACCTTCGGGCGCGGGTCGACCGCCTCGCGAACCAGGCCGGGGTCCAGTCCCCCGACGTCGCCGTCTCCGAGCGCTCGGAGCCGTGCTGTCTGACCGTCGGCCCGTGGCGCTCGCCGACGATCGTGGTCACGGCCGGTCTGCTGGACGCACTGGACGACGACGAACTCGACGCGGCACTGGCCCACGAGATCGCACACGTCGCGAACCGCGACCTGCCAGTCGCGACGGCGGTCGCAGCCACGCTGGGGATCTCCGACGGATTACTGCAACGAGAGGGACGGCTCAAGGTCGTCCTGGGGAACCTCGCAGTCGTCGCTGCGCTGACGGGCATCGGCGTGATCGTGTTCTTCCTACCCATCTTCGTGCTCGGAACGCTCTACCTCCTGCTCAGTCCCGTCGCGCGGGGGGTGCTCGGGATCAACGCCGTCTTCGTCCGGTTGTTCGCTCGCTACCGCGAGTACGCCGCGGACCGCGGCGCGGTGCAACTCACCGGCGATCCGGCCGCGCTCGCCTCGGCGCTTCGGACGATCGACCCCGAACGACCGGACCGGGACCTCCGTCTCGACGCGACAGCGACGCTGGGGATCGTTCACCGGTCGCTCGATCTCGACCCGGACACCGACGAGGAGGCGGAAGCGGACTGGGTCGAGAAGTACTTCGACTCCTCGGTACTGGAGGCCGAGGAGGATCCGGAGCCGGGAGCGCTGCAACAGGCCCTGTCGCGGCTCTACGACCGAACCGTGGCCGTCGCAGTCGCGCGGTTCAGGCGCGCTCTCCGGTGGCGTCCGGCGACACACCCGGAGACGACGGCCAGAATCGAGCGACTGCGCGCGGTCGAACGGGATCGCCGGTCGTGAGGACGAGGATTCATACGGTTTCGTTTCATTCATTACCGGTGATCGCCGGTACCGTACGGGCGATTACCGGTAAACAGTGAAACGAAACCGTATCAGTCGGATCCGCTCGCGACGCCCTCGGGGTCGGTCTCGACGTCCGCGTCCGGGTTCGTTCCAGCGTCGACGTACTCGTCGTTGATCTCCCACTCGCCGTCGCCGTTGCGGACCATGTACTCGCCGTAGAACGGGACGCGGTTGGCGACGGTCTCTCTGAACGTCTCGCGAATCTCCGCCTTCGTCATCTCGCCCATCGAGCGCAGGTCGTCGTTGCGGTTGAGACAACCCTTCAGGTAGCCGTCGTGCGTGACCCGCACCCGGTGGCAGTTCGCACAGAACGAGGGATTCTCGACGGGATCGACGATCTCGACCATCCCGCTGTCGGGCGCATCGGCGGGCCCGCCGACCCAGTACCGACGCCGGTCGTGCATCTCGCGGTGTTCGATC
>CAZIVN010000273.1:0-3004 GCA_964542685.1 uncultured Halobacteriales archaeon | reverse complement strand
CCGACTCCTCGTGGAGGCGCGGGCGGTCGCCGGCGGCCGTGGAAAACAGCGGGACGGTCGCCTCGACGAACGCTCGTGCGGGGTCGTCTCCACCCCGCTGTGGGGCGCCGGCGACGACGCCCTCGTCGCCGACGCCGACGAACCGCGTCCCGCTGGCCCGGTCCCAGCGGTAGTAGTCGATCCCCTCCGCGGTCTCGAACCGCTCGTACGGCGTTCCGCTCAGGCGCTCGGTCACGTCTGCACGGGCGAACGATCCCAGGTACACCTGGGCCACCGACGACAGCCCCAGCACCACCCCGTCGAGTTCCTCGTACTCGATCCCGACGTAGCCGTTGAACATCGCCCACGTCGACCGGTCCTCGTACTCCGCCGCCGGGAGGTCGGACTTCAGGTCGCGAGTCCGACCCAGGTTGTGTGCCGCGTCCTGGATCGCCATGACGTCGCCACTCCCCGGTTGCCAGTCCCGGTAGGTGGGGTCGCCGCCCGACAGCGCCGGGAAGTCGACGAGTGGGGTCTCGGGCGTCTCGGTCGCCGTCCCGTCGTCGGGTGCGGTCGTCCCGCCGTCCGTCGTTCCCTCGTCGTCCGGACCCGGGGAGGCCCCGTCGCCGTCGTCGCCGGACGCGTCGCCGCCGTCGTCTCCGGAACACCCGGCGAGTGCGACCGCCGCCGGGACGCTCCCGGCCAGCAGGCGCCGCCGGGACACACGTCGTACCATGTCACTGGCCTGACGCTCGCCGGTGAATAGCCTGTGGGTGGCGGCAGCCTCCGGACCGCGGTTCGGTACCGGTCGCCCACCGCCGTCACAGCCCCAGGTCGAACGCCCGGTTGACGCCGAGCGCGACCAGCGCGACGCAGAGCAGCCCGACGACCGACCCGAAGGCGACGACCCAGCCGAACGTCTCCGCGAAGGTTCCGACGACGACGCTGCCGGGCGCCGCGAGGAACATGTACGTCGTCCGGGCCAGGCCGAAGCCGTACCCCCGTTCGTCGTCGTCGAACTGGTCCATGAACCGCGCCTGGAGCACGCCCGGCCAGGCGATGCCAACGCCGAGGACGCCGACGCCGAGGACGGTGCCGACCCGTCCGGGCACCGCGAGCAGGACGACCAGCCCACTCCCGGCGACGACGACGCTCGCCGCGATGGCGAGGTCCCGCGAGAGGGCGTCCGAGACGCGGCCGGCGACCGGTTGTGCCAGCGCCGACAGCGCGAACACCGCGCCGAAGGCGACGCCGGCCGTGCCGGTGTCCAGCCCGCGGAACTGGACGAGGAAGGTCGGCAGGAACGACGACACCGACTGGAACGTGAAAGAGACGACGATCGCGAGGAGGGTGGTGTAGGCGACGCCGGGGCGACCCAGCAGTCCCCGGATCCGACTCGGGTCGACCGCGGCGGCGAACCGTCGGTCCGGGCGCGCGGGGTCCAGGCGGGGAACGAACAACAGCGTCGCGAGCAGGAACGGCGCGACGACGACCGCCCCCAGTCCGACGGCGACCCGCCAGCCGTACTCGACGCCGACGTAGCTGCCGACCGCCGGGTAGGCGACGCCGGCGAACGCACCGGCGGCCGTCAGCCACCCGAGTGCGCCGCCTCGCTCCTCGAACAGTCGCGACAGCAGCGCCGTCGCCGGCGCGAAGAACAGGCCGGTCCCGACACCCAGGACGAGCACGAACAGGGCGTAGACGGGGAACGTCGGCGCCAGCGCGATCAGACTCGTTCCGACGGCGGTGCCGACCAGGCCCGCGATCAGCAGGCGTCGCTCGCCGTACCGGTCGGCCAGCACGCCGCTGGGGAACTGCGTCAGCGCGTACACCGCCCACAGCCCCGTCAGCGCCAGGCCCATCCAGGACTCGCTGGTCGACAGGTCCGCGAGCACCAGCGGCACGACCGGGCTCAGCAGGAACCGGGCGCCCAGCTGGGCGAAGTTCCCGCCCGAGACGACCGCCAGCGTTCGCCGCCGGGTCGTCGCTGCCTCCGCTTTGGACACGTCCGGGCAGTGACGGCCCGGGCGCCTGTACTACCGCACCGAGGCAAAATCCACCGACTGGGGCGTGGTGACACGGACCGGGAGAGCGGCCGTTCCCGACGCCCGTCAGGTCGTCCGCAGGTGGCCCTGTGCCGGTTCGTACACCTCGCCTTTCTGCTTGAGTTTCTCGATCTCGTGTTCGGCCTTCGAGGCGTCCATCCCGATCTCGTCGGCCCGTTCCATCACGACGTCGATCGGCGCGCCCTCCTCGTACTCGTCCTCGACGTCGCCGATCAGTTCCTTCAGGTTGCGGATGCGATCCCGCTGGCTCTTCGAGGTGCCCGTCTCGACGACGTCGGCGTCGAACTGCCCCGTCTCCGGGTCGACGCCGATGTCCCGCAGACACGACCGCACGATCTCGATCACGCGGTCGGCGTCGTCCTCGCTGACGGTGTCCGAGAGGCGCACTCGCGCGGAGGCCTCCGCGAGTCGCACCAGCGCCTCCAGCTGGCGGGCGGTCACCGGTACGGGGGCGTCCTCTTCCAACCCCTCCGCGCGCAGGTCGACGTAGAAGTCCCGGATCGCCTCGCGGGCCGCGTCGGTCATCCGCGGGTGACAGTTCTGCTTGGCGTAGGCGACGTACTTGCGCAACAACTGGGCGTCGATTTCGGGGTCGACGTCCTCGACGGCCGTCTGTACCTCTTCCCTGGTCACGTCCGGACTCGCCATCTCGTTGCGCTGCGTGCTGAGTTCGCCGGCGTAGTTCGTCGTCAGGATGTGTTCGGCCAGGTTCCGGTCTTCCTCCTCGTCCGGTTCGTCCGTGACCGTGAAGATCAGGTCGAACCGCGAGATCAGCGCCGGTTCGAGGTCGATCTGTTCGCCGATGGGTTCGTACTGGTCGAACCGGCCGTACTTGGGGTTCGCGGCGCCCAGTAGCGAACAGCGGGATTTGAGGGTCGCGTTGATCCCGGCCTTGGAGATGCTGATCTCCTGCTGTTCGAGGGCCTGGTGCATCGCCGAGCGGTCCTCGGAGTTGTGGA
>CAZIVN010000272.1:0-3045 GCA_964542685.1 uncultured Halobacteriales archaeon | reverse complement strand
TCGTCGTCTGGACCGTGTTCCTGACGCTGATGGCGTTCACCCAGGTCCGGTTCAACTACTACCTCGCCATCGCCGTCGTCCTGGTCAACGCGTGGCTGTTCAAGAACGTCGCCGACCTCGTCCAGTTGCCGTCGCTGTCCGACAAGCTGGGCGAGGTGACCGGCTATCAGCTCATCACCGTGCTGGCCGTGTTCACCATCGTGTTCGTCCCGCTGGCGACGCCGCTGGCGGCCACGACGGCCTGGGACCAGAGCGCGAACAACGGCCCCGGCCGGTCGGTCATCTGGACCGAGAACGGCGAGTGGATGCAGAACAACACGCCGGCACCGGGCCAGTACGGGAACGCCGACGGTGAGGCGATGCAGTACTACGGAGAGTACCCGAACGGCGACTACGCCTACCCCGAGGGGTCGTACGGCGTCCTCTCGTGGTGGGACTACGGCCACTGGATCACCGTCCAGAACGAACGGATTCCCGTCGCGAACCCGTTCCAGCAGAACGCCCGACAGGCCTCGGCGTTCTTCCAGATGCGAAACGAGACGAGGGCGACGCTCTACCTGCAGGCCCTCTCCAGCAGGCAGGACTACCAGAAGGACCTGCGTGACATGAACATCAGCGAACTGCGGGACGTGATCGCCCAGCAGTCCGCGGCCAAACGCGGCGAGACAGTCCGGTACATCATGATCGACGACCAGACCGCCGGCCGGAAGTTCCGGCCCGTGACGGTGTGGACCGGACCTGGCTTCCAGACGTACTTCGAACGGCGGACGTTCGTACTGGGCGGGCAGGGCGGCCAGAGCACGGAACAGCAGTTGCCCGTGAGTAACCAGCAGTTCGCCAACACGATGCTGTCCCAGTTGTACTTCGACGACGCGCGGGGTATGAGTCACTTCAGGCTCGTCAACGAGGTGCCACGGTACTCGTACGTCGGCGGCATCGTCGACGACAGCGGCCGTGTCAACCCGTTCGCGAGCAGACTGCTGGGGGTGGACGGCTGGAACCAGAACCTCTCGCAGTTCAACCGGCAGTTGCAGTTCCAGTCGCAGTTCGGGCAGGCGCAACCGGTCGACTTCGACCGGAACGGACAGCCTGAGTACCTGTACGGCGGCAGCATCGAGTCGGCGCTGAAGACCTACGAGTACGTCCCCGGCGCGACCATCTCGGGGCAGGTCGAGGCCACGAACGCGACGGTCGCGGTCCGCGTGCCGCTGCGGGTGCAGAACACCGGCCGGACGTTCCAGTACAGCACTACCACCGAGGTAGACGAGAACGGCGAGTTCTCGGTGACGGTGCCGTACGCGACGGCGGACTACCTCGGCGTCGAGGACGGCGCGACGAACTCCAGCGTCCGCGCGCAGGGGCCGTACAACGTCACGGCGTTCGACACGAGTGGGCGGCCGGTTCCGCTAGAGACCGGCGAGGTGAACGTCTCCGAGAGCGCGGTGCTGTCGGAGGACGCCGATCCGGTCCAGGTCGAGATGGAACGGACCGGCGACCCGGTCCAGGCGAACGCGACGGCGAACCGGACCACGGTCGCCGCGGGTGAACCCGTCGCGTTCAGCGCCTTCCAGTCGCAGGGACTCGCACTCGAGTACGAGTGGAGCGGTGCTATCAACGGGACGAACGCAACGGTGGTCCGGTCCTTCGACGAACCCGGTAACTACACCGTGACGCTCACCGTGACCGACGCCTACGGCGAGACGGACACGGACACCGTCACCGTCGAGGTGGTCGACCCCGCCAACGAGTCGGTCGCGAGCGTCGCGTCATCGAGGTCCGACCGGGACCGGCGCGTGACCGCCGAGACGGTCGCCGACGTCGATCGGTCGACCGTCGTCGGTGCCAGAACCGTTCTCGGCTGACCGCCGGGGCGCCACGATACTTCCAGGAAGTTCTCCAGGCCTCCGGCACCTACCTACGACAGCAGTCCCTCGCACTTTTGTCTGCGTGCGCCCGACGACGCGACATGACCGTGTCAGCCCAGGCGACTCCGCCGCCGCTCGTCCTCGACGTAGACGGAACGCTCACCCGTCCCGGGGAGGGGACCGGCCTCGCACTCGATCCGCGGACGTTCGACCCGCTCCGGGAGTGGCCGGCGCCGGTCGTCGTCGCGACCGGCAAGTCCTTTCCCTACCCGGTCGCGCTGTGTGACTTCGTCGGCGTCGAGACACGGGTGATCGCCGAGAACGGCGGCGTCGTCTGCACGGCGGACGACGTGTGGCTCCACGAGAGCGCCGAACGGGCACGCGCGGTCGCCGCGGCCGTTCGCGAGGCCCGCGGCGACCTGGGGTGGAGTGACGCCGACCTCGTGAACCGCTGGCGAGAGACCGAACTGGCGGTCCACCGCGACGCCGACGAGGCCCTGTTGCAGTCGGTTGCGGCGGACTACGACCTCCAGGTGCTGGACACCGGCTACGCCTACCACGTCACGCCGGCGGACGTCTCGAAGGGGACGGGGCTGGAACGGCTGGCCGACAGGCTGGGACTGGAGCCCGGCGCGTTCGTCGCCGTCGGGGACTCGGAGAACGACGTCGCGACGTTCGAGGTAGCGGGTCGGTCGTTCGCGGTCGCGAACGCCGACGAGCGCGCACGGGCGGCGGCCGACGTCGTGACCGACGGGGAACACGCGGACGGACTCCTGGAGGCACTGGACACGGTTCGGAGCGGGTGAGGGCGGGACGCAGAATCGAGCAGGGACGACCGTATCAGGGCACGCCGACGCCCTGCCGGACCAGGAACTCGCTGGCGGCCTTGATCTCGACGGGACTGCCGATGATCCGGCACTGGCCGCCGACCGAAACGATGGTCAGCGTGAACCGGTCGTCGAGTGCCGGACGGAGCCCGTCGAGTTCGTCACAGGGCAGGACGATCTGCGTGCTGTCGCGGAGCGTCGACGGGTCCGGCATCCTACACGTACGGCTGTACCACCCGGTCGTATTAACGTGGCGAAACGTCCCGTCGAGCGGCCGGGGCACAAGGACAGTTTTAACGCCGTCCGTAGCCGAGAAATCGACGATGGGGCTCGAAGAGGAGATCGAGGAGATC
>CAZIVN010000271.1:0-3090 GCA_964542685.1 uncultured Halobacteriales archaeon | reverse complement strand
CGTCACGCTCAGGTACTGTCGTCGACGCATGTACGTTCACTCATACGAACGGAAGGTAAAGACAGGGGCTAGGTGCTGAGCGAGCGGGCCGGATCGTACCGGTCAGTGGAACTTCCGAACGGTCAGGTCCAGCGTCTGGAGGTCGAGGATGGGCGCGTAGCCCGCGTCGGGATCGATGTTGACGGACTTCTGGAAGTCGGTCTGGGCCTGCCAACACCCGGAGTTGACCGCCATGACGTTGTGGTACTTGCCGTAGCCGAGTTTGTGGACGTGCCCCGTGTGGAACACGTCCGGGACGTCGTCGATGACGAGGTAGTCCTTCTCCTCCGGTGCCAGTCGCATGTGCCCGCCGTACTTCGGCGCGACGTGGCGTTTCTTCAGCAACTGGTACATCGCCAGTTCCGGGTCGTCGTAACTGGCCTTTCCGTCGGGCAGTTCGGCGATGAGTTCGTCCAGGGACACCCCGTGGTACATGAGAACCGAGACGCCCTCGACGGTCACCGTCGAGGGGTTCGAGTGAACCGTCGCATCGTGGGCGGTCATGATCGACCGCAACTCCTCGTCGAAGCCGGGTTGAGGTTCCGCCAGGCGGACCGCGTCGTGGTTGCCCGGAATCATCCTGATCTCGATGTCCCCCGGAACGCGCTTGAGGTGGTCGCTGAACCGCTCGTACTGCTCGTAGATGTCGACGACCTCGAGTTCGTCGTCCTGGTCCGGGTAGACGCCGACGCCCTCGACCATGTCGCCGGCGATCAGGAGGTACTCGACGTTCGACGCCTCCGGGGTGTGCAACCAGTCGGCGAACCGTTCCCAGGCCTCGCGCATGAACTCCTGGCTGCCGACGTGGACGTCGCTGATCAGTGCGGCCTCCACGGGCCGGTCGGCCGTCGACGGCGAGTAGGTCCGGGGAACGTCCGGGAAGTGAATCGCGTCCACGAAGGCGATACCCGCGTCGCTCGACAGCGACCCCTCCATGGCGACGACTTCGTCCAGCAGCAACTCCTCGACCAGGGCCGCGATGTCCCGGTCTTTCATCACCAGCCACGGGAAGGTTCCGGAGGTGTCCTCTAGTTCGACCAGCCAGTGACCGCTCGTGGTCGACCGGACGTCGTTGACCATCCCGATCTGGGCCACCTCGCTGTCGGGTGGCATCGACGAGATGGCGTCGGCCGGGCGGTGGTTCACCCGGCCGCGCAACTGCTTCGAGAGCCGGCGGTAACGGTCGCGAAACACCGACACGAAGTCCTCGTAGCGTCCCGTCCCGGTGCTCTGTCCCGTCATGTCGTTCTCGACGGTGACCGACCGGGCCTCGAGGTCCGGGTCGCGCTGGAACTCCCCGCCCGGGTCGGCCTCGTCGGGGACTGCAGACCCCTTCGTTTCAACTGGAACGGCCCCACCGTCGTGTGTCGGGTTGGGGTCGTCCGTTCCAGTCGAAACAGGGGGGTCGGCGGCGGGTGGGTCGACGGGTGAGTCGGTGGTGGGGGCCGGCGTCGACTCGTCGGTCCCGTTCTGAGGTGAACCGCCCTCCGCGTCCGGGGGAACTCCCGCATCGCCGTCACCCGGTGAGAGCGCGGCCCGGACGTGTTCTTCTCTCAGGACCAGTGCGTCGTCCGGCGCGTGCTCGACGGCACGCTCGATGGCGCGTTCGGGGTCGTCGGCCCCCGCGAGCAGCGTCACTGCCTCGCGGTCGGCGTTGTACCCGCGGCTGGTCAGTTCGTCGACGATCCGTGCCGGCCCTTCGAGTGGCACGTCACTGTCCTCGGGGTCGGCCGGAAAAAGGGTATCGACCCCACGTCGAGCGCGGACCGGTTTCGCGTCCGCGCCGCGCGACGTGGGACACGTCGACGGCGGCCCCCTCGACCGGGCCGCGCTCGACTGCGATCAAAGGGAAAGTTCATTTCGGGCCCGACCAAACGGCCGGTCGATGACCGACCCCGGGTCCGGCGACCGGCAGTCCGACGACGACGCTGCCGTGCCGGGCGACGACGCAACGGACCCCGGCGACGACGGTTCGGCCCCGACGGACGAACCGTCGAAACCAGTCAGCGAGGATTCCTCGACGCCCGAGAACCCGACGGGTGGTCCCGATCGGTCCGGATCCGACTCCGACCTGGACCCCGAAGACGTCGGGTACGTCGAGTGGCTCCTGAACACCGACGATCCGAGCATCGTCATCCTCCGGGACGTCGTCTCCAGCGTCGCCACCGTCGCACTGATCGGCGCCCTGTTGTTCGGCGTCAGCGGTCTCTGGCCGCCGCTCGTGGCCGTCGAGAGCGGGAGCATGGAACCGCACATGCATCGGGGCGACCTCGTGTTCGTGATGGACGAGAACCGGTTCGCACCCGACCAGGCCGCCGCCGACACCGGCGTCGTCACCTACCAGGCCGCCCGCGAGGTCGACCGCGAGAACCCGGACAAGCGGGGCTACCGGAGCTTCGGGAACTACGGCAACGTGATCGTCTACGAGCAGAACGGCCGCGCCACCAGTCCGATCATCCACCGCGCCCACCTGTACGTCGAGGAGGGCGACCGCTGGGTCGACCGGGCCGACGACGACGCACTCGGCCCCGACGCCAGTTGCGGGACGGTCTCCAGTTGTCCGGCACCGTACGACGGGTTCATCACCAAGGGTGACGCCAACGGCGGGTACGACCAGTCCGACAACCAGCGCATCTCCGCTATCGTGAAACCCGAGTGGGTCCGCGGTCGCGCGAAGGCCAGAGTGCCGTTCATGGGCCACGTCCGCCTGTTGCTCGGGTCGATCGGTACCGGCCCGGTGTCCCCGGGCGGTAGTGGAAGCGTCGTTCCACTGCCCGCGCGACTCCTCGCCGTCGTCGGCGTCGGAGCCGCGGCCGCGTACGGCACGCGGCAGTGAGGAGGGCTGGCCGTTCGCGCGACGGGACCGTCAGTCGTCGAACCGCGCCTGGACGAACGGCTGGACGTCCTCGAGTTCCGCCAGGCGCGAGTCGCTGATGAGGACTGCCTCGGTCTCGTCGGTCGGGACCGAGAGACTGATCTCCTTGGTCCGGCCGTACCGGCCCTTGCTGACGACGACGGCGTTGACGATGCCCAGCATGTCGAGTTCGCTGA
>CAZIVN010000270.1:0-3132 GCA_964542685.1 uncultured Halobacteriales archaeon | reverse complement strand
ATCGACGACGTCATCTCCGCCGAGTGACGCGGTAACTCCCACCGTCGCTCGTTCTCTTCGCGGTCGTCCGCTCCGAGTGGCAACGCCGCCCGCGGTCACCGAACCGTCAGTTCCACCCCGTCGCCCGGCGTGAGACCGAAGGCCTCGTCGCCGCGCCCCCGGTTGACGTCGAGTTCGACGTTGCCGTGACTGCCGACGGTCGCGACGCGGTCGCCGACGGGGACGCTGGCGAACGTCTCGCCGACGGGGACGGCGTCGCCGCCGTCGACGCGGACGGTCTCCGCGCCGTCGACGACCGATCCCGGGACGTTCGTGATCACGTTCCCGAAGTCGTCGACGACCAGGACTTCGCCGGTGGCGCCGTCCTCGCGGACGGTGGCGGTCGGCAGTTCCTGGTCGACGTAGCCGTCGGCCGGGCGAAGCAGGCCCGCCTCGCGGAGTGCGGGGATTCCCTCGGCGTGGATCCGGCCGGCGGCCGGCGCGAACACGTCTCGGCCGTGGAACGTGCTGCTCTCCGGGTCCCCGACGCTGATCTCGTAGGCCGCGAGCTCGTCGTCCGCCAGCGCACGCGCGGCCGGCAGGAGGACGCCGTTGTCCGGGCCGACGAGGCGGTGGTCGCCGGCCTCGACGGCGACGGCGGCCCGGTCCGTCCCGACGCCGGGGTCGACGACGACCAGGTGGACCGCCGGCGGGAAGTACGGCAGGGTCTCGCGCAGCCAGAAGGCGGCCGCGCGGACGTCCTGGCGGGGGAACTCGTGACTGACGTCGACCAGTCGGGCGTCGGCGTGGGACAGCACGACGCCCTTCATCGCTGCGGGGTACGGCGACCCGAAGTCCGAGGAGAGCGTGATCATACGCCGGCCTGGGGCGGCCGGCCACAGAAAGGTTGGGTCCTCACTCCCGGACGGCGAGGTACGACGTCGCGAACCGCTCGTAGCCCAGGCCCGCCGCGAGCGCGACCGACCAGGGCCAGGCGTCTGCGGTCCGGTACTGCGGGAGCAGGCCGGCGTCGAGGGCCCGCTCGGTGAGAAGCGAGACGACCGCGCGACCGTGGCCCGCCGAGCGGTGGTCGGGGTGGGTCACGACGGCGACGTGTGCGAGCAGGTCGTCCCAGACGTCGTAGCCCGCGACCGCGACGAGGTCGTCGTCGACGAATCGCCCGACGGTCGCGCCCGGACGGAACTCGGGGCCGCCGTTCGCCCACTCCTCGTCGGGCACCGCGGCGCGCAACGCCTCGAAGGCGGCCTCGTCGTCGGCCGCGAGTGGCCGGGCCTCGGCGTCGACGGGGTCGAACGTCGTCGCGTCGACGTACCCGTAGAACGCCGGGCCGAGGGCGTGGTCCGGCGCGACGACGTCCTCGAACCAGTCTCGCACCGTGGCGGCGTCGTCGGCGCCGAGGTCCGACAGTCGCTCGGCCGCGCGGTCGCAGTCGGCGACGAGCGACGACGGCGCGCCGACGACGACGGCGCCGTCGCGGACGAACAGGTCGACGTCGTCCCGCGGCGTCTCCCCGACGGCGACTCCCGGGGCGTCGAATGCGGTCGGCTCGACGCCCAGTTTCTCGCCCCAGTACCGACACAGGAGCCAGCGGGTCCGCTCGGCGAGTGGCATCGTCTCGGCGTCGGTCGCCACCGGAGAAAACTCCGGCGGTGGCAAGCGGCGGAGTGACGCGGTCAGGCGCCGTTGCTGTCGGTCGCTGCGACCTGCTGGATCCGTTCGACGCCGTCGATCTCCTCGATCACCTCGACGACCGGATCCGGGACCAGCGGGCGCCAGGGGTCGTCGTGGATCATCCGCTCGCGGACCTCCGACCCCTCCAGCCGTTCGCGGTCGAACATCTCGGACTGGCGAACCTCCACGCCGGCCTCGTCGAACAGGCGGACGACCAGCGGGTTGTTCGAGTAGGCGATCTCGAACTCCGGGCTCATGCTCCGGACGTGACTGACCCAGACGGAGTTGCGGTCGAGGTCCTCGATGGGGACGACGTAGGTCGCCAGGTCGAACGGTTCGACGGCCTTCGTGACCATCATGACCCGCTCGCCGGCGGTGAAGGGATCGTGCGTGCTGTGCGAGTCGCCCGCGCTCCCGATCCCGAGAACCAGTTCGTCGACGTCCTCGGCGATCGTCGCGACCATCTCGTGGTGGCCGTCGTGGTACGGCTGGAAGCGGCCGATGTAGAAGCCGCGGGTCATGTCGAAGGCAAGGCGCGAATGATTTATAAGGATGGCGAGTCGCCCCGGGCGGACAGATTCGGGAGTAGAGGCCCTCAAACGACCACTCAAGCGACACCGGCGAAGGGCTGGCTGGGGAGAAAGTATATCAGGAGCAGGCCCTTGGTTTCGGATAGCAGAACCGTTCATGAGCAACGACACCGACGACACCTCCCCCGACGACGGGTCCGGGTCCGATCCCGACGAAACCCTCCCGGACGAACTCGTTGACGGGATCACCGACTCCGACGACGACGTCGACATCGGCGACGGACTCGGCGCCCCAGACGGACCGGACTCGACCGGCCTGTCGGACGGGGAGAGCGACGACGAGGACTCCAGCCTCTCCGAGGACCTGGAGGACCTGGGTAGCCAGGTCGAAGTGGAAGACGAAGACGGACCGGAAATCGACGAAGACAACGAAGACGGCCTCCTGGGCGGCCTCCAGATCGGCAGTACCTCCGAGATTGCCGTCCCCGACCGTCTCGTCGATCAGGTCATCGGCCAGGACGACGCCCGCGACATCGTCATGAAGGCCGCCAAACAGCGGCGCCACGTCATGATGATCGGGTCGCCGGGGACCGGCAAGTCGATGCTGGCCAAGGCGATGTCCGAACTCCTGCCGAAGGAGGACCTCCAGGACGTTCTCGTCTACCACAATCCCGACGACGGCAACGAACCCAAGGTCCGCACCGTTCCCGCGGGCAAGGGCGAACAGATCATCGAGGCACACAAGGAGGAAGCGCGCAAGCGCAACCAGATGCGGTCGTTCCTGATGTGGATCATCGTCGCGATCGTGCTGGGCTACTCGCTGTTGGTCCGGCAGATCCTCATCGGCATCCTCGCGGCGGGGATCATCTACATCGCGTTCCGCTACACCTCGCGTGGTTCGGACGCGATGATTCCGAACCTCATCGTGAAC
>CAZIVN010000269.1:0-3148 GCA_964542685.1 uncultured Halobacteriales archaeon | reverse complement strand
ACGACCTCACCGAGGCGGACGTCGAGCGCATCGCCCGCCAGGTCGGGATCGGCGCGGTCCGCTACGACATCGTCGCCAAACAGCCCACCAAGGCGATCACCTTCGAGTGGGATCGGGCGCTGGACTTCGAGGCACAGTCCGCACCGTACGTCCAGTACGTCCACGCCCGCTGTTGTGGCATCCTCGACGACGCCGAGACGGTGCCCGACGCGGTCGACCTCGACGCGCTTACCGAACCGGAAAGCGAGACGCTCGCCAGAACGATCGCACGGTACGAAGCCGTGATCGAGAGCGCCGCCGAGGACCGCCAGCCACACCGGATCGCGACCTACACCAGAACCTTCGCGGAGGACTTCAACGCGTTCTACCGCGAGTGTCCGGTGCTGTCGGCCGACGACCCGGCGGTTCGGGCGGCGAGAGTTGCCCTCGTCGACGCCGCACGGCGCACCATCGCCGACGCACTCGACGCGCTCGGCGTCGCCGCACCGGAGTCGATGTGATTACAGTAGTCGTTGAAACTATTTGTACCCTCCTCGGGAAGCGCGGTCAGCGAGTCGCTCGCTGGCCGCGTCGCTCCGAGGAGGGTGCGCACTGACTTGCAACGACTACTATAGAACAGGGGACACTCCGAGGACGCCCGGAATCGCCGAGCCGGCGACGAACGACAGTGCGACTGCACCGGCACCGAGTGCCAGTGCGACGAACAGCAAGATCCACGAGATCGGAACGGACGAGTCACTTGCCATACTCGACGTTCGGTCGACAGCCCTGAAAACAGTCTCGTTTCGACGGTGGCCGTTCCCGACGCCCCCGACCGGCCTCAGAACGTCGTCGAATCGTCCGCGCTCTCCTCTTCACCGTCCGTCTCCGCCTCGCGGATGCTCGCCCTGACCGCGTCCTGGCTGGTCCCCGACGGCTCTTCCTCGTCGCCGCCCGACGCCGACCGGTCGCCGCCGACGTTCCCACCGGTAGCGGTGGGGCCCGCAGTCGCGTCCGCGTCGGACGGCTCGTCCGGTTCGTCGTGCGTCGGACCGCGCGCGTCCGTCCGTCCCAGCACCCGCGCTGCGAGTCGTTTGTACGCCATCGCCGCCGGACTGTCCGGTTCGTGGACGACCAGCGGCGTCCCCGCGAACACGCTCGACCGGATCGCCGGGTCCTCGGGAACCGTCGCCAGCAGGTCCAGCCCCAGGCCGTCGGCGATCTCCCGGTAGGAGACATCGCTCCCCGGGTGGACCCGAGTGACGATCAGTCCCTCGACGGCCCCGCCGGCACGCTCGGTCAGATCGACCGTCTTCTGGGAGTCCTGAACCGACGCCGGCTCCGGGGTCGAGACGAGCAACACCGAGTCCGCCAGTCCGAGCGGGACCACGGTCTCGTGACTGATGCCCGCGCCGACGTCGAGCAACACGTAGTCGAAGTCCGCACGCAGCGCCGCGATGGCTGTCCCGAGTTCGCTCGTCTCCGTCTGGGCGTACCCGTCCAGCTCGATGCCCCCCGGGACGGCGTAGATGTTCCCGGCCAGTTCGTACGTCGCCTCCTCGACGGCCGCCTCGCCCGCCAGCACGTCGTGCAGCGTCGCCTCCCCAGCCTCGAGACTGACGAACCCCGCCAGGTTCGCCATCCCGAGATCGACGTCCACGATCACCACTTCGTGGCCCGCGCCCGCGAGCGCCGTCCCGAGGTTGACCGTCGTCGTCGTCTTCCCGACGCCCCCCTTCCCGCTCGCAATCGCGTAGACCGTATCCTGGGCCATGCTGGAGTCGTTCGTACCCAGTGGTGGCGTGCATATAAACGTGGCCAGTAGCGGCGAGAGACCGGAGGTCGGCACGGCACACGCCCCGTCAGTATGTAACCGCTTATGGGTCGCGCCCGTCATGCAGCCCTATGGCGAACGAACCCAGCGACGACGTTCGGACCCTCCTGACCACGATGCAGTCGATGGACGTTCCGGAACTCCACGAACTGGAACCCGCAGAGGCCCGCGAGATGATGGCCGAGTTGCGCCCCGACGGTGACCCGGTCACCGAGGTCGGCGCCGTCGAGGATCGCACGATTCCCGGACCGGCCGGCGAGATGCCCGTCCGCGTCTACTCGCCGGCCGGTGACGGCCCACATCCGGTCGTCGTGTACTTCCACGGCGGCGGGTTCGTGCTCGGCGACCTCGACGGGCACGACGACCCCTGTCGCGTCCTGACGACCACCGCCGAGGCCGTCGTCGTCTCCGTGGACTACCGACTCGCTCCCGAACACCCGTTCCCCGCCGCCGTCGAGGACGCCTACGCCGCCACCGCGTGGGTCGCGAACCACACCGCTGCGCTGGACGCCGACCCGGATCGGCTCGCCGTCGCCGGCGACTCCGCTGGCGCGACTCTCGCCGCCGTCGTCGCCCTCGCTGCCCGCGACCGGGGTAGCCCCGATCTCGCGTACCAGACCCTGTTCTATCCCGCCGTGGACTTCTCCGGTGACGCCGATTTCCCATCACTGTCGGAGAACGCCGAGGGCTACTTCCTCACGACCGACGACATGGCGTACTTCCGCGACCACTACGTTCCCTCCTGGGTCCACCACGCGAACCCGTACCTCTCGCCGATCGAAGCCGGGAGTCACGCCGACCTCCCGCCAGCGACGGTGGCGACCATGGGATTCGATCCGCTCCGAGACGAGGGGCGCGCGTACGTCGACGCACTCGAGGCGGACGGAACCCCCGTCGTGCACCGGGCGTACGACGACCTGATCCACGGCGTGATCAACATGCTCCAGGAGCCGATGGCCGTCGCTGGGGGCCACGACGTGCTAGCGGACGTCGGCGGAGATCTCCACGATGCGCTGCACTGAGTGCGGATAGCGGGGTCGGCGTCGTCGTCACTGTTCGTCGATTGCGTATCGGAGAAAGCCAAGGGCCGGATTTGAACCGGCGATGGGCGGCTCTGCAGGCCGCTGCGTTAGGCCGGACTCTGCCACCTTGGCGCTGTCCGTGTGTATCAGTCTCTGGCGCTTAAACGTAGCGGTCCCCCGCGAGCGAGAACGACGAAAACCCTCACACAGCGTCGCCACTGTGTGAGGGTACTGAACGTCGGCGCGATGGTGCGCCGAAGTATGAGTGGGAGGCGGCGAACCGGCTTTCCCAGAGGCTCGCGCACTCCAGTAC
>CAZIVN010000268.1:0-3198 GCA_964542685.1 uncultured Halobacteriales archaeon | reverse complement strand
ATCTCCGCGTCGCGGACTGCGAGGTCCCAGTGTCGGTTCCCGACGTGATAGCCGAACTCCGCCGACTCGACGACCATCGCGGTCGACGGGTCGGGGTCCTCGAAGGAGACGACGAGTGCGTCGCGGTCCTCGAACGACACGATCACCATCCGGTCGTCGTCGACGAGCACGTCGCCCGGACTGAGGTCGTGGTCGCTGTCGACCACGATGCCGATGTCGGTGCCCGCGTCCGTCGTCGTCCGGACGCGGGCGCGGCGGCGCTCCCGGTCGTCGAGGACGACCCGCTCGACCTCGGACTGCGGTCGTGCCTCGTACTTTCGCGCCCAGTCGTCGTCGTCCTCGACGTTCCCGAGGACGGTGTCGGCGACGAGCATCAGTCCTTCCTCCTGACCGGGACGTCCGAGCCCAGTTCTGCCTGGCGGGTCGCCGCCCAGGCTTCGTCGAGTGCACCGGCGACCGCTCGCGGTCGGTCGCCGAGGGCCCGCACCAGGACGCCAGCGTCGTTCGGGAGGCGCGTCGCGCCGCCGCGAACGCCGTCGACGGCCGCGACGCGGTCGTGGAGTCGGTCACTAAGTGCCGGGTGCCCGACGACGTACAGCGTCCCGAGGACGGGGTAGTCGCCGACGACGCCGGCACGCTGCGGGTCGTTCGCGAGCGGGTCGATGTCGGTCGTGTCCTGGGCCAGCAGTCCGTCGGGGCCCTCGACGGTGAGTCGCGAGTACAGTCGGTCGAACTCGAATGCCTCGCCGCGGGCGAGTCGCCCCGCGACGACGATCTCCCCGACGAGCGCGGTTGCGTTCTCCGAGACCGTGAGCGTCGTCTCCCGGCGATATCGGGCGTCGGGATAGAGGATGGTCGGCTCCGGCAGGTACTCCAGGTACCCGCCGTCCTCGACGGTCAAGGAGACGTCCGTGCGGGCGCAGTTCCGTTCCATCCGCAGGACTTTCTCGGCGCTCTGGGTCGTGACGTGGGCGCGAGCGTCCGGTTCGACGGTGACGGTCACCTCGTGCCGGTCGCCCTGTGCGATACCGCCGGTCGGCGACTGGACGTACACCGTCGCGAGGTCGGGGACCTGCTCGTCGTGCGTGAGGCCGCCGGGCAGGTGGAACGGCACCGTCGCGTAGTCCTTGACGAGTCGCGTCCGCCCGTCGCCGTCCGCGCCGAACCGCAGCGACAGTTCGCCCTCTTTCCCCGTCGAACCGGCCGCCGCTTGCGGTATCGGCTCCGCCTCGTAGGCCTCGAACGCCGCCAGCGGGTTCGAAGCCGTCGGTCCCGAGCCCGTGTCGTCAGGCGGGGGCGTGACGGCGTCTTCGGATGGCGGTTCGTCGGTCGCCATCTTACGCGAACAACACCTGTTCCTCGATGAGGGCTTCGACGGCACCGATGCCCTCCTCGTCCTTGCAGTTCGTGAACACGGTCGGGTCGTCGCGGACCGCCGTCGCGTCCGACTCCATCACGTCCATATCGACGCCGACGTGCGGCGCGAGGTCGGTCTTGTTGATGACGAGCAGGTCGCAGTCGGTGACCCCGGGGCCGCGTTTCCGCGGGATGTCCTCGCCCTCCGCGACCGAGATGACGTACAGGAAGTAGTCGGCGAGTTCCGGGTTGAACGTCGCGGCGAGGTTGTCGCCGCCGCTCTCGAGGACGACGAGGTCGAGGTCGGGTTCGACGTCGAGGAACGCATCGATCTGCGCCAAGTTCATCGACGGGTCCTCCCGGATGCCGGTGTGCGGGCACGCGCCGGTCTCGACGCCGGCAACCAGCTCCGGGGGGACGATCCCCTGGAAGGACTCCTCGAGGACGCGGGCGTCCTCCTGCGTGAGGATGTCGTTCGCGATGACGCCGATGTCGAGGTCCTCCTCGGCCAGACGCGGGACCAGCGCTCGAACGAGCGAGGTCTTCCCGGACCCGACCGGCCCACCGATACCGATGGTCGGCACGCGACTCGTCATGATTCGCCCGCTTGATTGTTCGGACTCATTGGTCGAGGTCTGCTGGTGATTCGAGCCGGATCGGGTCGTGGATCGTCACGAGTTTCGTGCCGTCGGGGAACGTCGGTTCGACCTGGACCATGTCGATCATCTCCGGGACGCCGTCCATGACCTCCTCCCTCGTGAGTAGTTCCTGGGCGTCCGACCGTATCTCGGCGACGGACATCCCTTCCCGAGCGCGCTCGCACGCCCAGTCCGAGATGAGTGCGACGGACTCCGGGTGATTCAGTTCGACGCCGCGCTCCCGGCGGCGTCGAGCGAGCTCTGCGGCCATGAAGATCGTCAGTCGTTCGCGGTCTTTCGGTGAGAGTTTCATAGCGTGTAGCGCTGTGCCAGCGGGATCTCGTCGGCCGGTTCGCAGGTGACGACGTCGCCGTCGACCCGCACCTCGAACGTCTCGGGGTCGACCGAGATGTCGTCCGGGCAGTAGTCGTTCCGGACCATGTCCTCCTTGCCGAGGGTGCGCGTCCCCTCGATGGGGACGACGCGGCTATCCAGTCCGTACCTGTCCCCGACGTCGTCGGCTGCCGCGGCCTGACTCACGAAGGACAACGAGAGCGCGTGCTTGGCCTTCCCGACCGCGCCCGCCCGCCTGCGCTGCATGACGGGCTCGCAGGTCATCAGGGAGCCGTTCGCCTCGCCCATGCTGGACAGCACCGGGAAGCCGCTCTTGAACACCATCGACGGCTTGATGCCGAAGAACGCCGGGTCCCAGAGCGCGACGTCGGCGAGCTTCCCCGGTTCGAGGCTCCCGACGTACTCGTCGATCCCGGCCGTGATCGCGGGATTGATCGTGTACTTCGCGACGTACCGGAGGATGCGTTCGTTGTCGTTGTCGGATTCCTCGTCGCCGGGGAGCGGCCCGCGCTGTGTCTTCATCTTAGCGGCGGTCTGCCACGTGCGGCAGATGACCTCGGCCATCCGCCCCATCGCCTGGGAGTCCGAGGTCATGATGGAGACGGCTCCCATGTCGTGGAGGACGTCCTCGGCTGCGAGCGTCTCGGCGCGGATGCGGGACTCGGCGAACGCCACGTCCTCGGGGACGTCGTCGTCGAGGTGGTGACACACCATCACCATGTCGAGGTGCTCGTCGACGGTGTTCTCGGTGAACGGCATCGACGGGTTCGTCGAGGACGGCAGCGCGTTCGGTTCCCCGACGAGTTCGATGATGTCCGGCGCGTGGCCGCCGCCGGCGCCCTCGATGTGG
>CAZIVN010000267.1:1852-3214 GCA_964542685.1 uncultured Halobacteriales archaeon | reverse complement strand
GGCCGGCAGTTCGACACCGATCGACACGTGTTCGTCGGGACCGACGACGACGACCGCGCCGTGGCCGACAGCGTCGACTGGGAGTACCTCGACGTCGAGGACGCCGCGGCGGCCGCGGAGTGGGACCTCGGCGACCCCGACGAGAGCGAGGACGACGACGCTCGCGAAGTCCGCGAAGACTGGCCCTGACTGGCCTAGCCATTTTGTAGTCCCCCTGCGCACGACGGGGCATGGGAGTGGACGTGGGGGACGTGTTGCGAGAAGCGTACGAACGGCTCAGGACACCGGCGGGACTGCGCCTGATCGCCGTCGGGTTCGTGATCCAACTTGTCGCCAACGTCGTCACGGACAGTACGACGGCCGGGGCCGCGGGGAATCCGCCGGACAGCGCACCGGTCGGCGGCGTCCCCACCGAGGGACCGCTGGCGCTCGACCTGCCCCCGAGTCTCCTCGGCGTCCTGGGACTCCTGTCGCTGGTGGCGTCGCTGATGTTCACGCTGGTCGCCATCCGAACGTTCGCGGCGGACGCCCGGACGGCGATTCCGGAGGTGGCCTACGGCGAGAACCTCCTGTGGCCCACGCTGAACCTGCTGGTCGGCGGGATCGTCCTCGGGTTCGTGGTCGCGATCGGACTGGTGTTCCTGATCGTCCCCGGCCTGTTCCTCCTGGTGTCGCTGCTCTTCTTCCAGGTGTACGTCGCCACGGAGGACGACGGGTTCTTCGACGCACTGGGCAACAGCTGGTCGCTCGCCAGCGGGAACCGGTTCTCGCTGTTCGTCACCGGCGTCGGGGTCGTGCTCGTCTCGCTGGCCGTCAGCATCGCCTTCGCGATTCTGGGGTTCGTCGTCGGCGTCGGCAGCGAGTTCCTCGGCGGCGTCGTCGAAACCGTCGGGACCGCCATCGTCACGACGTACACGCTGGCCGCCGTCGTCGCCGCCTACGACCAACTGGTCGGGCAGCGGGCCCGTCGGAACGCCGAACGAGCGGGTGCGCCGACGGATCCCGACGGCCAGTGGTAGACGAACGGACAGACATTTGACCGTCGGGTCTGACACCTGACCCGATGTCCGAAGACACCCAGATCGACGTCGAGGTCGAGGCAGAGGTCGAGATCGACGGCGACGAACTCGAAATCGAGGTCACCGACGGGAAAGACGCCGAGGCGCTGTTGACGACCGACGGTCTCGACGCCGAAATCGAGGTCGAGGTCGAGGTCGACGAGGACGACGACGAGGTGAACGTCGAGGTCGAAGTCGAGGTCGAAACCGTCGACCACGACGAGGAAGAGGACGACGACGAGGACGAGGAAGAAGAAGACGACGACGAAGAGGACGAAGAAGAGGAAGAAGAAGACGACGACGA
>CAZIVN010000267.1:0-1752 GCA_964542685.1 uncultured Halobacteriales archaeon | reverse complement strand
GAAGAAGACGACGACGACGAAGAGGACGAAGAAGACGACGACGAGTAGAACCGGCGAAGCGCGGACTCGGGGGCGGGCGTGAGAGACGGTCGTCGGACCGCACCGACGGTGACGGCGCCGGCGAGTCGCGCCATTTAACCCGGGTGGGTCCCGACGTCGGAGTATGCCAGAGCCGCGGGTGCCGGGTGACGGCGGCGACGCCCTCGCGTTGCCCTGCGGGGAGCGCGTCGACCCCCGGGACCTGGACATGGGACTGCGAGAGATCGCCTGTGACTGTGGCGACAGCCACGCCCTCGTCCTCGACGTCCACCCACCGTCCCGGTTCCTCCCGGAGTCGCTGGTGTCGGTCCTCCGGGAAACCGTCGAACCGGCCGACGACTTCGAGGAGTTCACGACGGCCCACCTCATGGGGATGGCGATCGAGGAGTTCCCCGAGGAGGTCGTCAGCGAGTCGTTCGCCGACGACGGGACCGTCGGGTGGTCGCTGCTGTGGATCACGTCCTTCGACGCCCGGCGACTCCACGAGGTCGTCGTCGAACTCGTCGTAGAACTGATGGACCACGCCGTCAGTCACAGCGACGACGCCGACGCGAGTTCGGAGTTCGAGGCGCTGATGCGGGAGTTCGACGTCGACGAGTTCGTCGACCAGTACCGTCGCCAGCGGGAGTTCGAGTCCGAGCACGACTCGGCGCTGTGAACCCGCGTCTGACGGCTGCCGTCCCCCGATTTTCCGATATCGGCCGTATGACGGCCGTCTGACGCCGTTTTATGCGTTTGGGGCCCGTTGTCACGTGTACGTATGACCCGGCGCGGGGAGTTCGAGCGAATCCGCACCGTGCTGGAAGACGCCGGTGCGAACGAACCGCTCACGGCCCGCGAGATTCTCGAACTACTCGAAGAACACGGGGAGGAGTTCGACAGCGCCCACCGCGTGGCGACGGTGCTGGGACGGCGGGCGCGAGACGGCGAGATCGACGTGATCAGGGACCAGCCCTACCGGTACCGCGTCGACTGATACGGATTATAGTAGTCGTTGAAACTATTTGCACACACCTCGGAGCGACGCGGCCAGCGATGGCCTCGCTGGCCGCTCTTCCCGAGGTGGGTGCGCATTGACTTGAAACGACTACTGTAGTTTCACTGTTTAGCGGTGAGCACCGGCACCGTACTGGTGCTCACCGGTAATGATGAAACTAAACCGTATGACGCCGTCGGCGTCGCCCGGTGTCGGACCGGGACGGGGTCTGCGACCGGACGGAGCGACCGCGTCGCTCGTCGTGACATTCGAATTTCGAAATCGATTGCGTTTCTCGCAGAATTTCGCCGGGTTTATTGCGATGTGCGGACTTACACTCCCCAAGCACCATGTCCACAGACGGGGCAACCGCGGGCGACGGACGGACGATCCTGTTGATCGGGAGCGGCCCGATCCAGATCGGGCAGGCCGCCGAGTTCGACTACTCGGGCGCACAGGCCTGTCGCGCGCTGCAGGAGGAGGGCGCGCGGGTCGTCCTCGTGAACTCGAACCCGGCGACGATCATGACCGACCCGGAGATGGCCGACGCCGTCTACCTGGAACCGATCACGACCGACGCCATCGCGGAGATCATCGAACGGGAACGACCGGACGGCGTCATCGCCGGTCTGGGCGGGCAGACCGGCCTGAACGTCACCGCGGAGCTGTCCGAGGAGGGGGTCCTCGACGAGTACGACGTCGAGATCATGGGCACCCCCCTGGACACGATCTACGCC
>CAZIVN010000266.1:0-3240 GCA_964542685.1 uncultured Halobacteriales archaeon | reverse complement strand
TCAGTCGTCTCGGGTAGCACGCGTCTCGCCGTCACGCTCGGCGTCGAGGAACTGTCGCGTCAGTTTTCCGACCTCGGACCGGAACGCGCTCATGTCTACCGAGCTGTCGCCGTGGTGGAGGCGCTTGTGTTCCTCGCGGACGATGTCTTCCAGAACCCGGTCGTAGAGGCGCTCGAAGGTCACGGCGCGTCCCTGGTCCTCGATCTTGGCGGTCAGTTTCTCGAAGCGGTGCGTCGTCGCGTACCGCCGTGCCAGTTCCTCGGCCGACGCGCCGACGGGGACAGTGTCGTCGACCTCCCGGAAGTCGGGATGCAGAAGTTTCGCGCGCCCGCCCCGCTTGTTCCGGAGGACGACGCCCTCCGCTGGCCCGTCGTAGTACGCCGAGGTCGGTACTTCGTACGAGTCCGGGTCGAAATCTCTGGCCCTCCGTTCCCGTTCGATCACGGGGACGGCCTGGAGTCCGAGGCGGTCGAAGATACCGTCGGCCGCGTCGGGCCCGAGAAAGGTCTCGTCGGCCGCAGACCACACGTCGAACCCGAGGAACGACGGCGTCCGCTCCCAGTCGTACGATATCGTGTGGTGGTGCATCGCTTCGCCGAAGAAGACGTACTGCTCGACGTCGTCGACGGCCCGTCGAAGTGCGTCCCGGTCCAGTCGCTCGCGGAGATGCCGGACGGCGTGGCCGTACGGGTCGGGAACTGCGGCCGCCGTCTCGTACACGCGGTTCCGGTTGCCGAAGACGATCCGACCCGACTCCTCCAGGCGGAATCGGACGTTCGCACCATCGACTTTCTCCAGGAGCCAGAGGTGGCCGGAGCGGAACAGTTCCGGCGGCGCGTCGTCGACTCGTGGGATCGATGGAAACGTCTTCATCGCTGTGTCGGTTCGGACTGGGCGCCAATCAGTACAGGCGGGCGATTGTCGTTTCCTCCCTGTCCAGTGGCTGGGTCGGTCACTCGCCGCAACCGACGGTGCCACTGCTGATAAATTGGCAGGTCTGCCCTCCTGCGATCCGATTTCAATCGAGAATGTGGTCGGCGAACAGGCCCGGTCCGTAGTATCGTGCGGCCGTCGAAACCCGGTCGCGCCGACGGCCTACGGGAGCGCTCGCCCCTCCCGGGGCGGAATCAGGAAGTTCCCGCGCTGACGCGTTCGGAAGTACTGGAGGATGCCGTTGTTCGCGCGCTCGCCGACGGGCGTTTCATCGGCGAGATCGATCCCGGCCATCGCCAAACGGAGCCGGCGGAACTCCTCGAACGCCCGCTGGAGCGTGACGAAGACGACGCCGGCCTCGTCGCCTTTGTCCGTGTTGACGTCGCGCCGGAGGATCGGCGGGCGACCGTCCTCGCGAAAGCGGGACAGTTTCTGGACGTGGCCCACGACGCCCTCGCTCTCGGCCACCTCGTGGAGGCGCGCCTCGTCGACAGCCTCGACGGGGTTGTCGGTCGTCAGTTGCTCGCCGACGGGCCCGACGGCGTCGGCGTCGACGTCGGGGCCGAACATGCGGTCGACGCGTCCCTGGGGCGAGTGGTCGAACCAGTTCGAGAGCGTGTGGACGAGCACGGCGACGTGCTGTGTCGTCCCGCCGGCGAACCGGCCCTCACTGATCGTGACCCGGTCCTCAGTCGCCTGGGACCCGGGGAAGCCGGACCGGAAGTTCATGAAGTTCGGGGCGTCCGCGTGGACCTCGTTCTCGGGCACGCCCTGGAGGTTGCCCTCACGACCGGCGGGCAGTCCGGCCCCGATGAATCCGGTCCGGCGCCCCTCGTCGGGGTCGGCGAGTCGCAGGAGGCCGTCGAGACTCGTCACCGCGACCCCGTTGGCGTCGGCGTCGCCGAACAGCGCTGCCTCGGCTTCGAGCACGACGCTCGCGTGGTCGCTGGCGAGGTGGAGGAAGGCGTCGGCGTCGTCGCGCCGGACGTTCTCGCCGGGGACGACCGGCCCGGCTGGCGGGAGGTCCACCGACAGCGGCTCGTCGAATCGGTCGAAATACGTCGGCGAGTAGCCCACCGTGAACAGCAGGCCCTCGGGGCTCCGCTCGTAGGCCCGTTCGAGGTCCGTCAGCGCCCGTTCGACCACGGGGCGGTCGGCCTCGCGGTCGTCGCCCGCGTAGTCGACCGAGCGAAAGAGGTGGTGGCGTGGCAGCCGCCGGGTGCCGTGCTCGTCGGTGGCGAGGGCGTCGTTCCAGGCGTGCTGGCGGGCCGGGCGGGCCCCCGGGTCCCCCGTCGGCACGTCGACGTCCTCTCCCCCGAACTCGAGGTCCAGACACGCCGACAGTGCCGAGGTGCCGCCGACGGCGACCAGCCACCGGAGCAGTGCTCTCCGCTCCATCGTCCGTGCCAACGGTCCACAAGGCAAGAAGCGTTCCGGACTCCGAGACGAAGGAACTGAACGACGAGCACAATGTATACGTGTCTGGTGTGCTAAAATTTACCATGGACATCAGTCGACGAACGGCGCTCAAGGCAGGCGCCGTGGTGCTCACGGGGGGCATCGTGGGAAGAGCAGCGATCCAGGACGCGGCCGCACACGTCTCGCGGTCGGCGGAGTGGGGGAACCAGGCCGATCCGGTGCCGTACGAGGAGTACGACACGCACCGCGTCGCCGTCGACGGGAGCGCCGACTACGAGTCGATCCAGGCCGCGGTCAACGCGGCGACGCCGCGGGACCTGATCCTGGTCGAACCGGGCGTCTACCGGGAGGAGGTGGCGATCAACGACACGCCCCGACTGACGATCCGCGGGACCGACCGCGCGGGGGTGGTCCTCGACGGCGAGGGCCAGCGGTACAACGGCATCCGGACCACGGCAGACGGGACCGTCGTCGAGAACCTGACGGTCAGGGACTTCGAGGGCAACGGGGTCTACTGGACGAACAGCGTCACCGGCTACCGCGGCAGCTACGTCACGTCGGTCCGGAACGGCGTCTACGGCATCTACGCCTTTAGTTCCCGGAAGGGTCGCTTCGAACACTGCTACGCCTCGGGCAGCGAGGACGCCGGCTACTACATCGGCGAGACCCTGCAGGCCGACGCGGTGATCACGGACTGTATCGCCGAACAGAACGCGATCGGCTACTCCGGGACGAACTCCGGCGGGAACCTCGTCATCCGGAACTCGATCTGGCGGCACAACGCCGTCGGCATCGTGCCGAACACGCTCGACTCGCAGTCGGGCGCCCCGCAGGGCCACGAGAACGGCGGGATCCGGATCGAGAACAACGAGATCTACGACAACAACA
>CAZIVN010000265.1:0-3299 GCA_964542685.1 uncultured Halobacteriales archaeon | reverse complement strand
ACTTCATGTGCAACGTCAAGCACGTCCACGAGTACGACAACCTCTGGCCGTACCTTCGGGACCTCTACCAGACGGACGGCGTCGCCGAGACGGTGAACATGGACCACATCAAGGAACACTACTACACGACCCACCCGGACGTCACCCCCTCGCGCATCGTCGCCCGCGGCCCGGACCTGGACTTCGAGGAACCCCATGACCGGGCCGCGCTCGCGGTGGCCTCGCCGCTCGCGGAGTGACGGCCCGACGACGGCCACGGCCGTTCTCGCCGCCGACCGACGACCTTTGGGCCCCGCGACCGTCCGTCGAGGCATGAACCTACAGGCGGCACGCGACCTGCGGACGTCGATCCGTGACGGCGACCCCGTCGTCGGTGGCTGGGTGTCCATCGGACACCCCGCCGTCGCCGAGATCACGGCCGGCGCCGGGCCCGACTTCGTGGTCGTCGACACCGAACACGGCACCATCGGCATCGAGACCGTCGCGGACGCCCTCCGGGGCGTGGACGTCGGCGGGGACGCGCTCCCGTTCGTCCGCGTCCCCGAGGCGGACCCGGTCCCGATCAAGCGCGTCCTGGACGCCGGCGCGGCGGGGCTCATGGTCCCGCGCGTCGAGACGGCCGCCGACGCGGAACTGGTCGTCGACGCGTCGACCTACCCGCCGGATGGGATCCGTGGCACCGCCGGCGCCCGCGCGTCGCGGTACGGCGTCGACCTGCCCGACCACCTCGACGCCGCGGACGACGCGATCACGCGACTCGTCCAGGTCGAGACCGAGGCCGCAGTCGAGAACGCCGGCGAGGTGGCCGCCGTCGCGGGCGTCGACGCGCTGTTCGTCGGTCCAGCGGATCTCTCGGCAGCCCTGGACGTTCCCCTGGACTACGACGCGCCCGAGTTCCGGGACACCGTCCGGGAGGTCGTCGCGGCGGGAGCGGACGCCGGCGTCCCGACCGGCATCTTCGTCACGGATCCCGACCGGATGGCCGACTGGCTCGACCTGGGGTTCGACTTCGCCATCGTCGGCTACGACGCGGCCTTCCTGCGGGCGGGCACCGAGGAGTTGGTCGACGCCTTCGACCGGGCGACCGAGTGACGGCCACCGGATCGCCGTCGGTTCAGTCGTGCCCGGAAATCGGCACCGGTTCGTACGGTTCCTCCAGGTACTCGAGGTCGTCCTCGGACAGCGAAATCTCGACGGCTTCGACGGCGTCTTCCAGGTGCTCCACGCTGGAGACGCCGACGATGGGCGCCGTGACGGGGTCGCGGTGGAGGTGCCAGGCCAGTGCGACCCCCGCCATCGTCGCGTCCTTCTCGGCGGCCAGTTCCGCGACGCGTTCGTTGATAGCGATGCCGCCCCCGCGGTGGTAGACCGAGTGCCGGTCCTCGCGACGGTCGGCCTCCGCCTGCCCACGCTCGGTGGTCTCGAACTCCTCGTGGGGCCGGGCCAGGAACCCCCGTGCGAGCGGACTCCAGGGGATGGCGCCGACGCCCGCCTTCTCGCACAGCGGCATCATCTCCCGCTCCTCCTCGCGGTAGGCCAGGTTGTAGTGGTTCTGCATCGAGACGAACCGCTCCAGTCCGAGGCGCTCGCTTTCGTGCAGAGCCTCGGCGAACTGGTGGGCCCACATCGACGAGGCGCCGATGTACCGGACCTGCCCGCGCCGCACCGCGTCGTCGAGCGTTCGCAGCGTCTCCGCGATGGGGGTGTCGTCGTCCCACCGGTGGATCTGGTAGAGGTCGATCGTGTCCATCCCGAGTCGGTCCAGCGAGTTCGCCAGTTCCTGTTCGATGGCCTTCCGGGAGAGGCCACTCGCGTTCGGGTTGTCGTCGTCCATCGACCCGTACACCTTCGTCGCGACGACGAACTCGTCGCGGTCGTACTCCCCGAGGACCTCCCCGAGAATCGCCTCGCTCTCGCCGTCCGAGTAGACGTTCGCGGTGTCGAAGAAGTTGATCCCCAGTTCGATGGCGCGTTCGATCACCTCGCGGCTCTCCTCCTTCGAGAGGGTCCACTCCCGGTCGCCGCCGAAGCTCATACAGCCCAGGCAGATCCGGCTGACGCTCATCCCCGTCGAACCGAGCGTGTCGTACTCCATGCGCTCGCCCACGGCACCCGCCACAATCAAAGCGAGGGTGGCGGCAGCGGCGAGGGTCGAGGGTCCGCCGCCGGAACCGTCGCGTCACCCCCAGAAGTCGACGATGTTGTCCACCGCGCGGTCGACGAAACTCTCGCGGTACCGCACCAGCAACTGCATCGTCAGTTCCGCCTCCGCGACGGCGTACCGTGTCGTGCGCCCATCCTCGACCGGTTCGACGACGCCGTCCTCGACGAGTCGGGAACAGTGCCAGGAGACGGTGGCCGGCGAGACGCCCACCGCCTCGGCGACGTCGCGGTTCCGTGCGGGCCCCTCGCGGAGGAGGAACAGGAGTATGTGACGGGTGGTCTCGTACCGCAGCGACGAGAGGATGCGCCGTTCCTCGTCGTCGAGTTCGTCTGCGACGAACAGTCGGCGCCTGTCCTGGTGGGCTTCGCTCTCGAGGACGTCGTACGACTCCAGCTCGCGCAGGTGATACTGGAGCAGGCCCGTCTCCATATCGAGGTCCCGTTTCAGTTCGCTGAAGTGGACGCCCGGATTGTTCCGGACGTACTCGAAAATCTCCTTGCGGGTGTCCAGGTCGAGGACGTCCTCGTCGTCCGGGTTACCGTCCATCCATCTCCGTTCCCGGCGTCGCCCCGTCTCCGCGACGATACGTTCCCGCGGTCATGGTTCTCGCCACTCGAAGCGCCAGACCACCGTGAGCAAGAGGAGCACCGCGATGCCGAGGCCGAACAGCCCGGTCACCAGCTCGAAGTACGGGACCCCGTCTTCGAGGAACTCGTCGCCCACCTCGAGGAGCATATCGACGGTCAGCAGCGCCGAGAGCAGTGCCAGTACCAGGACTCGGCGAATCCGCGTCCGGTAGTACGCCAGCAGGGTGATGGCCGTCACCGACAGGGCGATCACCATCGTGATCGTCCTGATCAGGTACTCGGGTTCCAGCAGTTCCTCTTCCATAGTGCGAATCGTGTCTCCTCGTTGTCCTCCCGGCGTCGTCTCACACGATGGGGCCGGAGTCGACCGCTCGCGGGCCGTTCACCTCCTCGGATGTCTCGCCCGTGGTTTCACGCGGTGTCGCTGTCGTCGTCGTCCGTCTCGTCCTCGTCTTCGTCGTTCGCTTCTTCGTCCTCGTCGTCCTCGTCTTCGTCGTCGTCCTCGCGTTCGACCTCGAGGACGGTGCCCTCGTCGGCGTGGACGACGA
>CAZIVN010000264.1:0-3299 GCA_964542685.1 uncultured Halobacteriales archaeon | reverse complement strand
CTTGTAAGACGTTTATGAGTTCCGTCCGCTCCATGGTGAACACCTCCAGAGGGGAACTGACGCCACAACCACAGGGCCGGCTGGATCGTGACGGTGGTCGAGACCACCAGTCGGCGGGCGGTCAAACATCATCTTTGTTACGACACCTGTTGTTAAAACTCTCTCGATGCGACCATCCGCTTTACACCCGGACGTGACGTTACCGGGGCATGGCACTCGACTGCGTATTGAACCCTTTTATGACTGTGGAACAACATCAGTGTATGACCGATGACCCGCGCAAGACGGTCAACGGCGCGTCGCCATCGCGGTGGACCACAGCCCACGCTGCCAGCATCGAGCGGACCGTCGATACCGTCGCCCCGGTTATCGAACCGCCGACCGACGATCCCTCGGAGGATCGACACGTCTGGGACACCTGGCTGCTCCGCACCCGTGAGGGCGCAATCGCGACCGTCGATGGATGGCGAGTTGCCTTCTCGTTGACAGCACCCTCGGAACTGCTCCCTGGCAAGCGCCACGACGTCGCCGAAATTCGCTACTTTTACTCCGCAGACGGTCGCGAGTGGCACGCTGGTGGCGCAGTCTTCCGCGGCGGCGCCCTTGGTCAGCGCCAGTGGGCCGGGTCAGCGCTGTATCACGATGGCGATATCTACCTCTATTATACGGCCGCCGGCGACGACGACGCCTCGGAGTTGAATTACACCCAGCGACCGGTCGTCGCCTCCGGTGGCGACCTCGTGACGGAAGCCGGGGACCTCTCGCTTTCGGGGCCCTGGCGTCACAACGTCCTCTTCGAACCGGACGGAACATGGTACGAGACCAAGGCACAGTCCCGTGGGATGACATACACCTTCCGTGATCCGTGGTTCTTCGAGGACCCCGCGACCGGGGAGACGTACCTGCTTTTCGAGGCGAACTCGCCGGTTCCGGAGGGCGCCGACGCCTGCAACGGCGACCCCGAACGCCAGACGTTCAACGGTGCCGTCGGCCTCGCCGTCTCCCCGACGGGCGACCCCCTGGAGTGGGAACTGCGGCCGCCGCTACTCGAGGCCGTCTGTGTCAACCAGGAACTCGAACGGCCCCACGTCGTCCCGATCGACGGTCGCTACTATCTCTTCGTCTCGAGCCATATGCACACCTTCGCGCCCGGGGTTGAGGGATACGATGCGCTGTATGGGTTCGTCGCCGAGTCGTTTCGCGGCCCGTATCGCCCGCTGAACGGGTCGGGACTGGTGCTCACGAACCCGGCGACGGCCCCCTTCCAGGCGTACTCGTGGATGGTCGTCCCTCACCGCGAGGAGGTGCTGGTCCAGAGCTTCTTCAATTACTTCGACTTCGACGAGTCTTCCTTGGACGAAATCGCCGAACTGCCGGTCGCCGAGCAGTTCCGGCGCTTCGGTGGGACGCTTGCCCCGACGGTCCGCCTCGCCGTCAGCGGTGACCGGACGCGCGTCCTGGGTACGCTGGCTCACTGGCGGATGCCGACGCCCGAGGAGACGCTCCCCCCGACGACCGGTGTCGACTGGGCGCCGGACGATCCCGCTCTCGCCGATCGCGTGGCCGACGAAACGGCCGGCAGCGTGTATCAGTTTCAGCCCTCCGGCGACGGGGCCACCGCCGACCGATAGACCGGCCGAGGTGTATCATGACCTCCGTCCGACAGTATACCCGTCGCCGAGTTCCCATACCGATAGGTCCGCGATCGTCGCCCCACCGCCTTCTGCCGACATCGAGACACCGGTTGCGTCCTCACGCGTCGGGTAGACTCGACTCGTGAGGCAGTGTCGCTCGTTGGCGTACAGCTCGACGACGGACGCGTCGAGAAAGCAACGCAGCGAGAGCGGTTCGTCCTGCGGTGGGACGGGCATCCGCTGGGAATCGGTTGCCGCCCGGTGGTCGTTGCTGGCCGCCGACCGGTCGACGACCACCTCGCCGTCACTCGTGTACCGAACAGTGGTGCGTTCGTTCCGATCGGGCGACTCGAAGACAGACAGTTCGACCGCGTCGGCGTCCTCGAGAGCGATCGTGAGGTCGAGTTCCAGCACCCGGCCGGAGACGCCGAGCGAACGCCGTTCGCCCGCTGAAAGCGATAGCGTCTCGTTGGCATCGATCTGCCGGCGACGAAGCCTCGCCACCTCCTCGGCGGGACGCTGTCTGAGTCGGCCGTCGGCCCCAATCGAGAGGACCCGCGGCAGCGACAGCGCGCCGGACCACCCAGCGTCCCACTGTGCGCCAAGATCACGAGCCTCCGGGAGCCACCCGAAGGTGACGCACCGGTCGCCGTCGACGAGCGACTGTGGCGCGTAGAAATCGCCGTGGTCGAGAACACCCCGGTGTTCGACCTCGAGACGGCCGTCGCGAATGTCGCCGAGAAAGTAGACGACGTCCTCGGAGTTTGAGACGTGTAGCAGTCGGGTTTCCCCGAAGTCGAGCAGTTCCGGACACTCCCAGACCGTCCCCGCTCCGTCCCGGTCACCGGTCAAAAGCGGCCCCTCGTAGCGCCACTCCCGAAGGTCCTCGGCGGTGTAGAGGAGCGCCGCACCGCCGCCGTCCGCGATACCGGTCCCGATGATCTGGTGCCACCGGCCGTCCTCGCGCCAGACACAGTGGTCACGGAACTCGGCTTCCCAGTGGTCGGTCTCGAGCACGTCGAGGTCCGTGGGTGGTCCCTCAATTACGGGGTTGGCGTCGTGTTTCTCCCAGCGTCGGAGACGCGGGTCGGCGGCGGTGGCGAGACACGGCAGTTGCGTCCGATCGTTGCCGCCGGTGTACAGCACCGTCGGCGTGCCCTCATCGACGACCGCACATCCGGACCAGCAGCCGTCGCGATCCGGGCCGTCCGGCGACGGCGAGAGCGCGACTGGTTCGTCTCGCCACCGTACCAGGTCTTCGCTGACCGCGTGACCCCAGTGGATGCTGTTGTGAAACGGTCCGGCAGGATTGTACTGATAGAAGACGTGGTACTCGCCGTCCCACCGCAGGAGGCCGTTGGGGTCGTTCATCCAGTTCGCCGGCGGGGTGAGGTGATACCTGGGTCGGTCGTTCCGGTCGTTCCGATCGTCGAGGCGCAGTCGCATCCGGCGCACGGCGGCGGCGTTCTTCGGACGGGTCGGTCCGGTGTAGCCGTCCGCCAGCGACCGGAGACAGCCCCCGACGAGGCGATTCCGGTCGGTGGCGATCGCCTTGGGGACGGCTTCGTGAAAGGCGACCGGCGCGCCGAGGCCGACGACCCCACCGGGACCGGCGTCCCACTCGACGACGCTCATCTCGTGGGGCACCTCGTTACCGCCGCGGAC
>CAZIVN010000263.1:0-3356 GCA_964542685.1 uncultured Halobacteriales archaeon | reverse complement strand
ACCTCGCGGCCGCCGGCGAGGCCCGCCAGATCGTCGACCTGATGTGGGGCGCGGCGCTGACGCGCTTTCTCTCGCTGTCGGCCCGCCAGACCGGCGACGACTTCATCTCGGTCGGACGGGTCCAGTCCCCGACGCTGAAGCTGATCGTGGACCGCGAGCGCGAGATCGAGGCGTTCGACCCGGAAACCTACTGGGAACTGTTCGGTGAGTTGACTGGGACCGCGACCGGCGCCGAGGCGTTCGAGGCCCAGTACTTCTACCGTGACGAGGACGGCAACGAGGCGGAACGCGTCACCGAGGAGGCCGCGGCCGACGCCGCCCACGAGACCCTGGCCGAGGCCGACAGTGCGAGCGTCGTCGACGTGAACCGCCGCCAGCGCGTCGACGACCCGCCGGCCCCGTTCAACACCACCGCGTTCATCCGCGCGGCCGGGTCCCTGGGCTACTCGGCACAGCGCGCGATGAGCATCGCGGAGGACCTGTACACCGCCGGCTACGTCACCTACCCGCGGACCGACAATACGGTGTACCCCGACGACCTCGAACCGGACGCCCTCCTGGAGGAGTTCGTCGGCCACCGGACGCTCGGGGACGACGCGGAGCAACTGCTGGACGGCGACGAACTGTCACCCACCGAGGGCGACGAGGAGACGACCGACCACCCGCCGATCCATCCGACGGGCGAGATTCCGTCCCGGACCGAGATCGGTGACGACGAGTGGGAGGTGTACGAACTCGTCGTGCGCCGCTTCTACGCGACGGTCGCCGACCCCGCGCGGTGGGAACACCTCAAGGTCGTCGCCGACGCCGACGGCTGTCGGTTGAAGGCAAACGGGAAGCGCCTGCTCGAACCCGGCTACCACGCCGTCTACCCGTACTTCAGCGCGACGGAGACCCACGTCCCGGACGTCGAGGAGGGCCAGGAACTGACGCTTTCGGACGTCCGGATGGAGGAGAAGGAGACACAGCCCCCCCGGCGGTACGGGCAGTCTCGGCTGATCGAGATGATGGAGCAACTGGGGATCGGCACGAAGTCGACTCGCCACAACACCATCGAGAAACTGTACGACCGCGGCTACATCGAGAACGATCCGCCGCGGCCGACACAGCTGGCCATGGCCGTCGTCGAGGCCGCCGAGGAGTTCGCCGACCGGATCACGAGCGAGGAGATGACCGCCCAGCTGGAGGCCGACATGGCCGCCATCGCTCGCGGCGAGGCCACGCTGGAGGAGGTGACTGAAGAGTCCCGCGAGATGCTGGACCGGGTGTTCGAGGAACTGACCGACTCCCGCGAGGAGGTCGGTGACCACCTCCGGGAGAGCCTCAAGGCCGACAAACTGCTCGGACCGTGCCCGGAGTGTGGCGACGACGACCTCCTCGTCCGGCGGGCCCGTCGCGGGTCGTACTTCGTCGGCTGTGACGGCTACCCGGACTGCGAGTTCACGCTCCCGCTGCCCTCGACGGGCAAACCCCTGATCCTGGACGACGTCTGCGAGGACCACGACCTCCACGAGGTGAAGATGCTCGCCGGCCGCCAGACGTTCGTCCACGGCTGTCCGATGTGTGCCTCCGAGAACGCCGGCGAGGGCGAACGCATCGGTGCCTGTCCGGACTGTGGCGACGAACACGGGGGGGAACTGGCGACCAAGACCCTGGAGAGCGGGTCCAGACTCGTCGGCTGTACGCGGTATCCGGACTGCGAGTACTCACTTCCGCTGCCCCGCCGGGGCGACGTCGAGGTCACCGACGAGACGTGTGAGGAACACGACCTCCCACACCTGCTGATCGCCGGCGACGGTGACGACTGGGAACTGGGCTGTCCGATCTGTAACTACCGGGAGTACCAGGCCCGCGAGAGCGACTCCGGGACGGACCTCGAGGCCATCGACGGCGTCGGGGCGACGACGGCCGAGAAACTCGTCGCCGCCGGCGTCGAGAGCGTCTCCGAACTGAAAGCCGCCGAAGCCGAACGCGTGGCCGAGGACGTCGACGGCGTCAGCGCGGCCCAGGTCCGGGACTGGCAGGCGAAGGCCTGACTCGCCGGGTCTCACTCCAGGGCCGACTCGACGGCACGCTCGAACTCGTCGGCACCGGGCGCCGCGTACTTCTCACCGTCGACGAAGGCCGTCGGGGTCCCCTCGACGCCCCTGTCGCTGCCAGTCGAGCGGTCGTCCGTCACCACCTGGCAGTAGCGGGCGTCCTGGACTGCGGCCCGGACGGTGGCGCCGGCGACGGCCAGGTCCTCGGCGTAGCCGACGAGGGCGTCGGTCCCGAGGTCGTCCTGGTTGGCGAACAGACGGTCGGCGTACGTGAAGAACGCGGCATCGCCGGCGGCGTCCTGCACGGCGCGCGCGGCGTTCGCCGCCGGGAAGGACCTGCCGGAGACGGGGACCGGGAAGTCGCGGTGGACGTAGGCGACGTTTCCCCGCGCTACGTGGTGGTCGATTCGGGGTGCGACGTCGAACGCGAACGTCGCACAGTGGGGACAGTCGAAGTCGCTGTAGACCGCCACGCGAACCGGTGCCGCCCCGTGACCCCGGGTCGGCGCCGGAAGGTCCGCGACGCCGTCGCCGGAACAGTCCGGGAGGCTCGGGCCGAAGATGCCCAGGCCGAGACACCCGGCGCTCCCGGCGAGTCCACCCGCGCTCACCGCGGCCAGGAAGTCGCGTCTCCGGGTCGGCATCGAGTGACTCCAGGACGGGCGGTGGCAAGTAGGTGCCGTTCCCGCCGCGTCGTCGTCTTCCCGGAGGGAACCCTTCGAACGCCTTCGCCGACCGACGGCGAGTGCGTTCGCAGTGACTTCCCTCCGGACAGTCTCAGCAGGGCTGTTTCTTCACGAGAGGGTCCTCCGGCGTGTCCTCCGGTTCGGTCCTGACGTATCGCCGACCGTCGTCCTCGACCGCGACGAGTTCCGACTGCTCGTTCCGGTACTCGACGACGACTGTGTCGCCGTCACGTTCGATCATCTCCCACACCTGCTCGGGGGACCGCGTCGTGGTACTCCCGTCGGGCGTCCGGAACCCCAGTCCGTCGATGCATCGGCAGTCCTCGTACTCCGAGTCGTAGTCGAGAGTGACGCAGATTACCTCGTACCCAGTCACGTCCACTGTTCTGGCCCGGAGACACATCAGCGTTCGCGATAGTGGCACCTGGCGCGAAAACTGACCCGGACGGGATTCGAACCGGAGCCAGACGTGCTCGCTTCGCTGCCCGCGACTCCCAGCGTTCGAATCCAGCCTGCTCCTCGCTCGCTCCGCTCGCTCATGCGCGGGACAGGATTCGAACCTGTGGACCCCTACGGGACAGCGTCCTAAGCGCTGCGCCGTTGACCGCTTGGCTACCCGCGCTCGGTCGTT
>CAZIVN010000262.1:0-3365 GCA_964542685.1 uncultured Halobacteriales archaeon | reverse complement strand
CCGTCGGGTTGTCGATGTCCATCTCCTTGAGGATGGTCACGCCGTCGTTCGTGATGGTGACGTCGCCCATCGAGTCGACGAGCATCTTGTCCATCCCCTTCGGGCCCAGCGTCGACCGAACCGCCTCGGCGACGGCACGCGCCGCGGAGATGTTGTACTCCTGGGCGTCCTTGTCTTTGACCCGCTGGGCGTCCTCGTCCATTACGATCATCGGCATTCCTTGCTGCATTCGCTGACTCATGATCGTCCGATCATTGATTGTGATTCTATATAAATCTTGATGGTCGCCGGTCAGCGCACTCGGACCGCGAACGCCCGTCTATCCGACGAAACCGCCCGATGTAGCCCGGTATATCGATCTTCCATGATAGAGATTCACACGCCAGGTCGGCGGCGAACGCCGATCGAGAGCAGGGTTTTATATATACTCGGGCGGCCTCGTCCAGGTCAGACCGGGTCGACCAGCGTCGGGTCGTCGTTCGCGGGGCTGTTGACCCGCGTCGAGACGGGGTAGGCTCGCATCTCGTCGCCGGGGTACGGGTCGGCGACCGCCGCCGCGTCGAGGGCGCCGCTCAGCCAGTCGTCGATGGCCGACGGCGCCAGGAGTACCGCCATCCGGTGGTGGAGGTCCGCCACGACGTCGTTCGGGTCGGTCGTCAGGACGGTGAACGTCTCCACGCGCTCCGTCTGCGCCGACGCCTCCCCACCCTCCGCGAACGCGTCCAGTCCCGTCTGTTCGTGGGTCACCTGGCGGGCGGTCCACAGCCCCGCCATCGCGAACGGGCGGTCGTCCTCGAAGGCGACGCGGTAGGGTCGTTTGCCCCCCTCCGTCTCCGTCCACTCGTAGAAGCCGTCCGCGGGCACCACGCATCGCCCGGCGACCGGCCCCGCCAGGTCCTCGGTCCCCTCCGGTCGCCGGCCCTCGTAGGCCGCCCGGAAACTCGGTTTCTCGGCGACGGTCTCGACTCTGGCGTTGATCAACCCCTCGTCGTCGTCGGCCCACGCCGGCGTCAGCCCCCACTCCGCCCACGAGAGCGTCTCCCGGTCCGCGTCCCGCACCGTCGGCAGCGACTGCCCGGGCGCGCAGTTGTACCGCGCCTCGACGTCCGGCGGCGACGCGAGCCCCAGCAAGTCCTGCAGGTCGGACGGGTCCGCGAACAGCGAGTAGCGACCGCACATGTGGGGTGGTAAGGGAACCACCGGCATAGTTCCCCCGACACCGGCGGGGTGGGACGACCGTTAACGAGTGGTTACGTGTCTTTTGTCAACGATTATCCAAGTGGGTGGGCGCCGAAGTGGGTCCTGGCAACACCCCGAGAAACGATGGCAGTCCAGTACGACGCCACCTACACGTCAGCCGGGTGGTACGAGATTCGCGAACGCGACGCGACGGGTCGCTGGATCGCGACCCAGGACCCCGTCGAGCTCGAACCCTGACGTCCCTGGACGGACCGCAGCGGGACCGCGAGTGACACTCGCACCGTCCACTCGACGGGGACCGGCGGAGCACCGAGTCCGACACGGCCGAGCCACGAGCCACGAACTGCCCCGTCACGGCGACCGGGAGCGTCGTGCGAGCACACGCACGCGAGTGTGTGCGCAGGTGGGTCGCCAGCACCGCGTCGCCACTCGTCGACGGTGTCTTCGAGTTTCGCTGCCCGTTCCGGAGACACCGAAATCCGGGTAATTGCAGTTCGACGCAGGTACTCCGAGGCCACGACACGACGAACGGCTGGATCGTACTTGAAATTCGTCGTTGTTCTGGTGGAACCAACCACGTTCGACGTGATTGAGAAAACCTCAAGTGCCGAAAACACACCAGAGAAGCGCCAGGACTGGGATTTGAACCCAGAATCCCGAAAGGGAACACGCTTTCCAGGCGTGCGCCTTACCGTTCGGCCATCCTGGCTCCAGTCGACGGTTGTCGGTCGGGCGTTTAAGCGCTTTCGTTCCGGCGCGCCAGGGCGCCCTCGGCGATGTACGACAGGACGCTCGCCGCGACGAACACCCCGACTGCGACGCCCAGTGCCGCCGGAAGCGAGACGCCCTCGCCGCCGAGGAGGACGTACCCCTGGTGGAGCACGAGAAAGCCCAGTGCGCCGACCGCACCCCAGGCGAGCGCGGAGCGTCGCCGCGGTGGCGGTCGCCGTCGCTGGTCGGGCTCGGACGCCGACTCGCGCTCTCCGTTCGCGTCGTCGCTCATCCTGCCGTCCCGTCGATGGGAGTGGGCGCCTGCGAGATCACTCCAGCGTCGCGATCGCCTCGATCTCGACGTCGGCGCCCTTCGGGAGGCTCCCGACCTCGATCGCGCTGCGAGCCGGCGGGTCGGCGTCGAAGTACGTGCCGTAGACCTCGTTCATCGCCTCGAAGTCGTCGATGTCGTCGAGGTACACCGTCATCTTGAGGACGTCCGCCAGGCTGGCGTCCTCGGACTCGAGAATCGCCGTGACGTTGTCCAGTGCCTGCTCGGTCTGGGTCGCGACGTCGGCGTCGTCGAGCAGTTCGCCGTCGGGCGTCAGCGGGATCTGGCCGGCGGTGAAGAGGATGTCGCCGTTGGTGGTCGCCTGACTGTACGCGCCGACTGCAGCCGGCGCCTCGTCGGTGCTGACAGTGCGTTTCATGTCGGGACCGACGACCGGCGATCACTTAAAAACAGGCGGGTCGGCGACTGGAGGGCGACGCTCGGAGCGCTACGACAGTCGTTCGACCTCGTAGCCCGCCTCGCGGATGGCCGCGAGCAGTTCCTCGACGTGGTCCGGGCCGCGCGTCTCGAGGTCGAGTTGGACCTCCGCGTCGCTCATCCCGATCTCGCGCGAGGTCCGGTCGTGGCGGATGGCGTAGATGTTCGCACGCCCCTCGGAGATGACGTCGATCAGACCGTCCAGGGCACCCGGTTTGTCCTCCAGCACGGTCCGGATCTGTACGTACCGTCCGGTCTCGGCCAGGCCGCGCATCACGACCGTCGTCAGCGTGTTCAGGTCGATGTTCCCGCCACACAGCGCCGGGACCACGACCTCGCCGGGGTCGTAGTCGACGTGGTCCGACAGGAGCGCCGCCAGGGCGATGGCGCCGGCCCCCTCGACGAGGGTCTTCGAGCGCTCCAGGAGGTACGTGATCGCCATGGCGACGTCGTCGTCGGGGACGGCGACGACCTCGTCGACACGGTTCCGGATCACCTCGAAGGTCCGGTCGCCGACCCGCCGGGTCGCGATGCCGTCGGCGATGGTCTCGGGGTCGTCGATCGATCGGATCTCGCCGGCCTCAAGCGAGGGGAGCAGACTCGACGCACCGGCAGCCTGGACGCCGACAATTCGGACGTCCGGCCGCTGTGCCGTGATGGCCGTCGCGATGCCGCTGATCAGGCC
>CAZIVN010000261.1:0-3366 GCA_964542685.1 uncultured Halobacteriales archaeon | reverse complement strand
GCCTGTGCGCTCCACCGCGGCACTCGCGCCCGGAAGAACCACACCTCCCGGCGGGACGCCTTCGAGACCGTCGGCGCGAAGCCACTCGGCCGAATCGACTACGACGACGAGGCGATCACCTGGCGCCGGGAGTACGCCGGCCGTGGCGAGGCGGACCTCGCGCTGTCGCCCGGCCTGGAGACGGACGTCGAGTTGTTCAAGTTCACGCCCGGGATGGACCCCGAGCGCCTGGCCGCGATGGAAGGCCGGGCCGGCCTCGTGATCGAGGGTACCGGACTTGGCCACGTCCACACCGACCTCATCCCGACGGTCGCCGACCTCGTCGACGGCGGGACGACCGTCGTGATGACCAGCCAGTGCATCGAGGGCCGGGTCTGCGACCGGGTGTACGACACCGGCCGGGACCTGCTCGACGCCGGCGTCGTCGAGGCCGGCGACACCCTGCCCGAGACGGCGCTGGTGAAACTGATGTGGGCCCTGGAACACGCCGAGGACCCCGCCGCGGCCATGAGCGAGGACGTCGCCGGCGAACTGACCGCCTCCTCGCGGCCATGGACCTGACATGGACGCAGACGGTTCCAGCCCCGACCGCGACCGACCGCCGGCCGCCTTCGCCGACGTGGACGTGACGATCCGGCCGGCGACCCACGACGACTACGAGGGCGTCGCGGTGTTCACCGAGGACACCTGGTCGGACCGCGGGGGCAGCGACTACATCCCGTCGGTGTACCACGACTGGATCGAGAAAGACGACGCCGCGACGCTGCTGGCAGACGCCGGCGACCGAATCGCGGGGATCGCACAGATCGTCGTCCTGAGCAGCGACGAGGCCTGGGCACAGGGGATGCGCGTCAATCCACAGGACCGCGGCCGCGGGATCAGCGTCGCCGTGAACACGGCCCTGTTCGACTGGGCCCGCGAGCATGGGGCCACCGTCGCCCGCAACATGGTGTTCTCCTGGAACGTCGCCGGTCTGGGCGCGTCCTACGCCGCGGGCTTTCGCCCCTGCACGGCGTTCCGGTGGAGCCACCCGACGCCGGATCCGGACGCGAGCGGGGCCGACGGCCACGAGACCGTCGCCGACCCCTCGGTCGCCTGGCGGGCCTGGGCCGACAGCGACGCGCGCCGCTCCCTGGAGGGCCTGGCGCTCGACCTCGGCGAGTCCTGGGCGATGCGGGAACTGACCCCCGACCTGCTCGCCGCGGCCGCCGCCGGGAGCGACGACGCCGACGGGACGGCCGTCCTCGCGGTCCGGCGGTCGGGCGGTGCCGTCGGCTGTGCGTTCCGGACCCGGACGTTCGAGCGAACCGACGACGACACCGGCGAGACGACGCTCCACGCGGAGTACGGCGTCGGGACCTGGGCGGACCCCGAGGCCGGGCGCGAACTGCTCGCGGCGGTCGCACGGGACGCCGCCGCGGTCGGCGCGGACCGGACGCGGGTCCTGCTTCCCGAGACCGCACGGCACGTGATGGAGGCCTCGTACCTCCGGGCCGACGTCGGCGAGGAACCGGACTTCGTCACCGCTGCGGACCTGACGGGCGACTACCCCGACTACTGACGATGGCGGGACTTCTGCGAGACCTCGGGTTCGTCCTCGTCGCGGGGACTCTCGGCGGTGCCGACACGCTCGCGCAACGACGCGTCTCCCACTGGACGGCCACGACGCTGTTGCTCGCGGTGGGGTTCGTCGGCGTCGGCCTCGCGCTCCGACGGTCGCTGTCCCGGTGGCTCGTCCTGTTCGTCGGGCTGGGGGCCGTCGCGGGCCCGAGCAGCCTCGCCGCCCGGATTCGGACTCGCTCGTCGGAGCCGGGCAGCCAGTGACTACCCGCCGCTGACCGGCGGGAACAGCGCGAGTTCGTCGTCCTCGTCGACGGGCGTCTCCAGTCCCGCCTCCTCGCGGGGTTCGACGCCGTTGACGAGGAGGTTCACGTCGTCGGCCACCGCGCCGTCGTTCCAGACGCGGTCCTCCAGGGCCGGGCGCTCGGTCAGCAACGCCGCCAGCGCGTCGCCTACCGTCGCGTCCGGTTCGACGGTGACGCCCACCTCCTTGTCGCCCGCCAGTTCGGCGAGGTCCGCGAACAGCTTCCACTGCTGGTCCATACCTCTCGTTGGGAGGGGGCGGCGCAAAAGCCTCTCGCTCGTCGCCCGCCCCCGGGTTTATACCGGATCGGGCGGGAACCCCGGCGTGCCTCGTCGGTTCGCGCGCGGGTGGCCTGATACGGATTTGTTTCATTTATTACCGGTGATCACCGGCCCCGTACGGGTGATCACCGGTAAACAGTGAAACTGTACCGTATGAGCGGTCGTGCGACACACCCCCGCGCGAGCGATCCGTGTCGCCTGTTCGCTTTCTCGCCGTCTCTCGGGCGTGGTCTCCACGGGGTGACGTTTCACGCCGGACGCAACCGGGGCTCGTCCGTGTCACACCGCCGTGGGGGCTTTCGCACCGTTTATGCACGGCCCGGCCGACCTCTCGTTCATGAAGGCCGTCCAGTTCACGGAGCACGGGGATCGCGACGTGATCGAGTACGCCGAGTTCCCTGACCCCGAGATCGACGACGACGAGGTGCTGGTCGACGTGAAAGCCGGCGCGCTGAACCACCTGGACGTGTGGACGCGCCGCGGCCTGCCACACATCGACCTGGAGATGCCCCACGTCCCGGGCAGCGACGGTGCCGGCGTCGTCGAGGCCGTCGGCTCCGAGGTGTCGCGGTTCGACCCCGGCGACAGGGTCGCGGTGCTGTCGGGGACGTGGTGTGGCGAGTGTGAGTACTGTCGGGACGGCGACGTGGCGATGTGCGTGAACTTCGGCGTCCTCGGGGAACACGAGCGTGGCGTCCACAGCGAACTGGCGGCGGTGCCGGCCCGGAACCTCACGCCGGTCCCGGAGGGCGTCGACTGGGAGACGGCCGCGGCGGCGCCGCTCGTGTTCCAGACCGCCTGGCGGATGCTCGTCGTCCGTGGCGAACTCCAGCAGGGCGAGGACGTCCTCGTACTCGGGGCAAGCGGCGGCGTGGGCCACGCGGCGGTCCAGATCGCCGACAACGCGGGTGCGACGGTGTACGCGACGGGATCGAGCGACGCGAAACTGGCGGCGGCCCGCGACCTGGGTGCCGACCACGTCATCGACTACGAGGCCGAGGACTTCGCCGACAGGATTCGCGAACTGACCGGCAAACGCGGGGTGGACATGGTCGTCGACCACGTCGGGGCTCAGACGTGGGACGACTCGATCAGGAGCCTCGCGAAGGGTGGCCGCCTCGTGACCTGTGGCGCGACGACCGGCCCGATCGGCGAGACGAACATCAACCGCGTGTTCTGGAACCACCTGGACATCCGCGGGTCGACGATGGCGACGCCGGG
>CAZIVN010000260.1:0-3368 GCA_964542685.1 uncultured Halobacteriales archaeon | reverse complement strand
CCTGGCCTCGCCGACGATGCCCGTCCCGCCGATGGAGATGGGCGAGTCGCTTTCCGACCCGCTCCAGATGTACCTCGCGGACGCCAACACCATCCCGGTCAATCTGGCGAACCTGCCCGCCATCTCGGTTCCCGCGGGCGAGACGGACGAGGGTCTGCCCGTCGGCCTCCAGTTGATCGGGTCGAAGTTCGACGAGGCGAAAATCGTTCGGGCGGGAAGCGCGCTGGCGTAGGCGGTTGCGGTGTTTTTCCCCACGTTTTTGCCGGGGGAGCGGAGCGGCGAGCGGCGACGCCGCGAGCCAGCGACTGCACTCACGGAGATCTCGATTTCGTCGCGGTTACTCCCGGTCACCACTCGACGTCGCGAAGAGATCGCCGTCGAGGTACTTCAGGCCCGTGTCGCAGGCGACGGTCGTCACGAGGTCGTCGGGATCGCGTTCGGCGGCAATCTCGACGGCAGCGGCCACGTTCAGTCCGGTGCTGGTCCCGGCCAGCAGGCCCTCCTCCGTGGCGAGCCGACGAGCCATCGCGCGGGCCTCGGCTTCCGGAACGGGACGGACGTCGTCGTACAGGTCGTCGTCGAGCAAGGGCGGTTGCTCGACCACCGCCAGCCCTTCGACGTCGTGGTCGCCACCCTCGCTGGCCGAGAGATACGGTGACTCTGCGGGTTCGAGCAGCGCCACTCGAACGTCGCGCTCGTTTCGCAGGGCACGGGCGGTGCCCATCGCGCAGCCGCCCGTGCCGACGCCCATCACGAAGTCGGTGACGTCGGGAGCCTCGGTGAGAATCTCCTCGCCGAGGGCCGCGTAGCCGTCGAGCGCGTCGGTGTTGTGGAGCTGGTCGGTCCAGTATGCGCCCGTCTCCTCGACCACGACGTCGAGGCGGTCCTGCCAGTCGTCGACGAGCCCCGGATACACCTTTCCGTCGGGTGTTTCGAGAACGTCCACGTCACCCCCGAACGCCCGCATCGTGCGTATCTTCTCGGCCGCGAAGCAGTCGGCGGTGAGCAACGTGACCGGATGGTCGAGCGCTGCACAGACCATCGCCAGACTCGACCCGGTCGACCCGCCGGTGAACTCCGCCACGCGCTGGCCCGGCGCCAACTCCCCTCGCTCGCGCGCTCCACGAACGATCGCGACCGCCATCCGATCCTTCATGCTTCCGGTCGGGTTGGCGCCTTCCCACTTCACGAGGACGCGGGCGCCGCCCGGCGGCCGCACGCTGGTCAGTTCGATCAGCGGCGTCCCACCCACCGCCTCGAGCGTCGAGACACCCGTCATGGTCGCCAGTTCTCTCCGTACCACGTTAACAGTTGGCACGATACGACTCCGTCCCGACCCGGCCTCCGGTCGTCCCCACCCATCCCCGATGGGCGTGGTCGGGACGGTCCGATCGCCCGCCGCCGGACCCCCACGGACGTCTCCCGGCGTCCTCGACGAGTTCCGCATCTGCGCGTTCAGGTGGCCGCTGTATCCGATCTGTGCGGCCGAAGTAGATTCGAGAGGCGCTCCCAGCGACGGAACCGAAACCGCGACGCAGTGGTCGGCTACTCCTCGTAGGCGAGGTTCATGATCCACTGCGAGAAGGCGTCGGAGTTGGCGTCGATCTCCTCCTCGCCGATGAAGGGCGACAGCATGTCGCCGGCCATCAGCAGTGAGAACTCCAGGTCGCGGGCAGTCGGTTTGAGCAGGTAGGTGTTGTGGCCCTGGTAGACCGTCTCCTCGCGCTCGATGAGGTCCGCCTCGGCGAGTGCGTCCGCGATGCGACTCCCCTTGCGCGAGGAGATGTCCAGTTCCTTCCAGAAGTCGCTCTGGTGGATCCCCCCGGTTTCCCGGATGAGTTCGAGGCCCTGCCACTCGTCCTCGGAGAGTTCTTCCTCCGCTGCTGTGACACTCACGAGGACCACCCGGCCGTCTCCCGGTCGCTGGCGTACATGACGTTACTACCGTACGTTCTGGCAGGCGTATAAAGCCTGCCTTCCGGGCGAGCGCTGGGGGATTCCAGCCGCCCCTGCCGGTTGGGACGCCGTTATGCGTCCGGTCGTCGAAGCGGTGCCCATGCCCGACCTGGACGCGTTCGAATCGCGGCAGTCGACAGTCCGCGCCGACCGAGGCCTCGTCGCGACCTCGCAGCCGCTGGCCGCAGAGGCCGGCGTCGAGACGCTGCGAGCCGGCGGCAACGCGTTCGACGCCGCGGTCGCGACGGCGGCGGCGCTGAACGTCGTCGAACCCACCTCGACCGGCCTCGGCGGTGACGTGTTCGCCCTGTACCGCACCGCCGACGGCGACGTCGGCGCGATGCGGGCCTGCGGTGGCGCGCCCGCCGACGCCACGACCGACGCCGTGCGGGAGTCGGTCGCCGACGCCGACGAGGAGACACTCGCGCGGTGGTTCCCCGAGGCGCGGGGCTACGCCGTCGACGACGTCGACGACGAGATGCCGTTCCTGGGGCCACACACCGTGACCGTCCCGGGGACGGCCCGGGGCTGGGAGGCGACGGTCGAGCGCCACGGCCGCCTGTCGCTGGCCGAGGTCCTCGACCCTGCCATCCACTACGCCACGGAGGGGTACCCCGTCAGCGAGGTGATCGCCCACTACTGGACCGGGGCCGAACGCCTGTTCACCGACGACCACGCTCGCGAGACGTACCTGTTCGACGGCGAAGCCCCGGAGGCGGGACAACGCGTCACGCTGCCCCGCCTGGGCGAGTCGATGCAGCGAATCGCGGAGGATGGCGCAGACGTCGTCTACGAGGGAGAGATCGGGGAGGCAATCGCCGAGACCGTCCAGTCTGCGGGCGGGTTCCTGACCGTCGACGACCTCGCGGCCTTCGAGGTGGAGTGGCCCGAACCCGTCTCGACGACGTACAACGGCGTGGAGGTGTACGAACTCCCGCCGAACAACCAGGGCCTGATCGCACTCGAAGCGCTGAACGTCGCCGAGCAACTCGGTGCCGGCGAGTACGACTACGACAGCCCCGAGCGCGTCCACTACTTCGCCGAGGCGACGAAGGTCGCTTTCCACGACGGCCACCGGTACATCACCGACCCGGAGTACGAGGACGTGCCGGACCTGGCCGACGACGGCTACGCCGCCGAGCGCGCCGACCTGGTCGGCGAGTTGGCCACCCACGACGTCTCCTTTGGCGTGCCCGACGCGAACGCGGAGGACGCCGATACCGTCCTCCTGACCGTCGCCGACGAGGCTGGCAACGTCGTCTCGTACATCAACTCCCGTTTCGCCGGCTTCGGCAGCGGGCTGGTCGCCGGCGACACCGGCATCGCCCTCCAGAACCGCGGGAGTTCCTTCTCGCTCGACCCCGACCACCCCAACAGCCTCGAACCGGGCAAGCGCCCGTTCCACACCCTCG
>CAZIVN010000259.1:0-3398 GCA_964542685.1 uncultured Halobacteriales archaeon | reverse complement strand
CGGAACTGGCGCTGGCCCTGCGTGACTTCGCCGACTCCGTCGGCGGCCGCGAGCAACTGGCCATCGAGGCGTTCGCCGACGCCCTCGAGGTCGGTCCGCGCACGCTCGCCGAGAACGCCGGTCTCGACCCCATCGACTCCCTGGTCGACCTGCGCGCCCAGCACGACGGCGGCGACACCAGCGCCGGCCTGGACGCCTACACGGGCGACATCATCGACATGGAAGAAGAAGGCGTCCTCGAGCCCCTCCGCGTGAAGACGCAGGCGCTCGAGTCCGCCACGGAAGCCGCCGTGATGATCCTCCGCATCGACGACGTCATCGCCGCGGGCGACCTGAAAGGCGGCGCCAGCGACGACGACGACGACGGACCCGACATGCCCGCCGGCGGCGGTATGGGCGGCGGCATGGGCGGCATGGGCGGCATGGGCGGTATGGGCGGCGCAATGTAAGCTCGGCCGCGTCACTACCCAGCCACTCACCGAGCCACCTCGTTCCGCCACAGCACCGCCCGTCGACCACGTGCGTTCTTTCTATCGACTGCACGGACGGCACGGACAGCGGCGGTGCCGTCTCCGGAATCGTGCCTGGCAGGAAACGCCTGCCGGCGTCGTCACTCGGCCTCGAGGACGAACAGGCCGTCGTCGCCACAGGGCCCGGCGACGTAGAACCGACCGTCGGTCACGGCCATCTCCGCGACACACCCCGAGTCGTTCGGGTGTTCGTACGTCCACAGCTCCGTGCCGTCGGCGGGATCGTAGGCGATGATGCCCGGGTCGTACAGGTTGTACAGCGTCCCGTCGGCGAAGCGGCTGACGTACCGGTCCTGGTTGACCTGCCCCTCGGACCAGACCTGGCTGCCGTCGGACTTCGACAGCGCGTGCACGTTGAATCCGCCGAGGAACACGTGGTCGTCGCCGACGACCACCGGCTGTTCCGGATCGTTGCCGCTCGAACTGATCTCGTCCTCGGTGTAGGCGTTCGTCAGCCACTGTCTCGATCCGGACCCGCGGTCGAACGCGGCGACCCAGCCGTCCTCGCTGACCGTGTACACCGTGTCGTCGTCGACGGACACCTTGCTCGGCTGGGGAACGGACTCTTCGAAGTTATCGCTGCGCCACTCCTCCTCGCCCGACCCGGCGTCCCGGGCGATGACGACGTAGTCGCCGCCGTCGTTGGTCGTCGAGTAGAGGACGCCGTCGGCGACCGCCAGGGTCCCGCTGAGGTTGCGGGTCTCCTCCGCCCAGAGCTGGTCCCCGGTCTCGGTGTCGTAGGCGACGGCGTTGATGCTGGCCTGCCCGTAGAGGACGCCGTCGTGGACGACCGGTTCGACGACCGGGCCTGTCGTCTCGGTCCGCCAGAGTTCGTCGCCGGTCGTGACGTCCACGGCACTCAGGACGTCCGGCCCCTGGTCGCTGACGAACACCGTCCGGTCGGCGAGCACCAGATCGCGGAAGAAGTCGGTCTCGTACGTCCAGACCGCCTCGCCGGAGGACTTCTCGTAGGCGCGGACGACGTCGTCGTTGCTGGCCGCGACGACGCGCTCTCGGCCGACGACGACATCCTGTGGTGACCCCGAGAAGTCGCCGGTGACCGACCACGCGATGGACAGTGGTGGTTCGGGCGGGGTGGCCGCCGGGTGGCTGTTCGACTGTCCGGCGTCGAACCGGCGCATCGGCCAGACGTCAGGGGCCTGCGGGTCCCACTCGGGGATGGGGTCTTCCGGAGTGGCCGTTCCCTCCTCGGTGGTCGTTCCGTCGTCGCCGTCGCCACCGTCGCTGCCGTCGCTGCCATCGGAGCCGTCACTGCCGTCACTACCGTCGGAGCCATCGCTCCCGTCCTCGCCGTCGTCACCGTCACTGCCGTCGTCGCCGTCGCCCGAACACCCGGCGAGGCCGCCGACGAGCCCCGAGGCACCGATGGCCTTCAGGACTCGCCTGCGGTTCGCCGGGTCGAACTCGGCGTCCGTCTCGTCGTTCGTCATCCTCGTTCACCCGCCGGTCGCGTGTCGGCGCTCGTTCGGTGGGGTGTCGGTTCGTCACGGTCGACGTCGGGGTCTCGCGTCGAGCCCATACCCCACTCATTTGACAGTGAACGTGAAAGTCACTGGCGCTATCCACTTAGGGTACAGGGGGTAGCGGCCGCCGCGGTTCACGGCGGACAGTATAAGTTCGTCGGCCGTGGAGTACGCCTATGGACGTCGAAGACGTCATGCGGCCCGACCCCGGGCGCGTCGACGTGAGCGGCTCACTCAGGGACGCAGTCCAGACGATGCTGACCCGCGGGACCGACGCGGTCATCGTGGTCGACCGGTCGATCCAGTCCGAACGCGGCATCGTCACGCGGACGGACGTGGTCAAGAACGCCTACCGCCAGGACCGACAGCTCTCCCGGATCGACGTCGAGGACGCGATGACCAGTCCGATGGTCACCATCGTCCGCGACGCCACCGTCGACCGGGGGCTCCGGAAGATGCGCCAGGAGGACATCACGCACCTGGTCGTCACCGACAACGGGAACGTCACCGGCATGGTGTCGGCCCGCGAACTGGTGTTCCAGAACCCCGACGCCCTGAAGAACGTCCAGAAGCGCGGCAAGCGGAAGGGCCGGGGCTGGTTCCGCTAACAACGACAGAAAACGTACTTTCGATTCACATAAGTGTTGCGCGAGTACACGTCGTGACATGCAGACTCTGCTGCTCGACAGCGCCGACGTCGACGAGAACGCCCAGCTGCCGGACGTGATCCGCGCAGTCGAGGAGGCGTTCGCGGCCTACGAGCACGGGACGGTCCAGATGCCCGCCAAGTCCTACATCGAACTGGACCGATACAACGGCGACTTCCGGTCGATGCCGGCGTACATGGCTGTTCGCGGGGACGACGTCCCCGCGAGCCAGCGGGACTCCGAGGAGTCCCGCTCTGCTGGCGGCTGGGACGCGGCGGGCCTGAAGTGGGTCAACGTCCACCCGGACAACCCCGACGACCACGACCTCCCGACGGTGATGGGGACGATGATCTACTCCGACCCCGAGACCGCGTTCCCGCTGGCGATCATGGACGGCACGGAACTGACGATGAAGCGGACGGGCGCCGCGGCCGCCGTCGCGACCGATCACCTCGCCGTCGAGGACGCCACGTCGCTTGGCATCGTCGGCGCCGGCGTCCAGTCGTACACCCAACTCGAGGCCATCGCCGAGGTCCGACCGATCGAGACCGTGGTCGTCAGCGACGTCGACGAGGCAGCGGTCGCCGCCTTCGTCGACCGCTACGAGGACGACTTCGACGTCCGGGCGGGATCGATCGACGAGGCCGCCTCGTGTGACGTCCTGTCGACGGTGACCCCCGTCCGGGAGCCGATCGTCCTCCGGGAGCACGTCGGCGAGCACACCCACGTCAACGCGA
>CAZIVN010000258.1:0-3436 GCA_964542685.1 uncultured Halobacteriales archaeon | reverse complement strand
GCTCGCCGTTCGCTTTACCGAGACACTCACTTCGTTCGTGTCTCGTATGCGCCGGCCGGGAATTGAACCCGGGCTATGAGCTTGGGAAGCTCATGTCCTACCACTAGACCACCGGCGCGCGTCGTCGCTTCGCTCCTCGCGCGCCGAGGTTCGCGAAACCTCCGGTTTCGCTCACCACCGGCGCGTACTGCGTGCGCACCGCGGTTCGCCTCGCACCGCTCGGCTCACCACCGGCGCTCCCAGCGTCCCGTGGGCCGCGCCCCACCGGCGCTCGCTCGACCGGTTCGCCTGCCCCGTACTTGAACGTCACGCTCCGTCGCGGTCGCGGACGCGTCCGCCAGTGCCGGAGACGACTGTACGAACGTCCACAGCTCGCCCGGATTATCGCGCTATCGTCAACCAAACTTCGGCGAGTGGACGGCTATTTACCGATGGAATCGCTACCGTCGGGTGATGATCGATTTGCGCTTCTCCGAGGAGGAGTTGACGGCACAGCGCGACCACATCGTCGAGTTCGTCGCCGACACCGTCGAGCGAGCGGGCGCCGACGGCGCGGTCCTGGGGCTGTCGGGCGGCATCGACAGTTCGCTGACCGCGTTCCTGGCCGTCGAGGCACTCGGCCCGGACGGCCTGCGGGGCATGGTGTTGCCGTCGACGGTCAACCGCGAGGACAACATGAGCGACGCCGAGCGGGTCGCCGAGGAACTGGACGTCGAGTACGACGTCGTCGAGATCGAACCGTTCGTCGAGGATTTGCGGGCCGCGCTCCCGGAAGTCGAGGGCGATCAGGTGGCGGTCGGCAACGCCAGGGCGCGGTTCCGCGCGGTGCTGAACTACGCCGTGGCGAACCACGAGAACCGCGTCGTGCTGGGCACCGGCAACCGCTCGGAGGCGCTTGCGGGCTACTACACGAAGTACGGCGACCAGGCCGTCGACTGCAACCCCATCGGGACCCTCTACAAGACCCAGGTGCGCCAGCTGGCCCGGCGCGTCGGCGTCCCCGACGACATCGTCGAGAAACCGCCGACGGCCGGCCTCTGGGAGGGCCAGACCGACGAGGCGGAGATGGGCGTCACCTACGAGACGCTGGACGCGATTCTGGCGGTCCACGTCGACGGACCGCTGTCGACGGCCGCGACGGTCGACCTGCTTGACGTCGACCGTGAAACCGTCGAGCGCGTCGAGGAGCTGCACGCCGCCAGCGCACACAAGCGCGCGATGCCGCCGGCGCCCGAGGCGCTGGACCTGTAGGCCGACGGTCGGGCGCTGTCCGGAACTCAGTTCGTCCGTTCGGCGATCACTTCGACCTCGTCGCCGTCCGAGAGGACGTACTGCTCGGGGTTCACCACCTCGTCGTTGACCCGGTAGACCACCCGCTGGTTCGGGTTCGTGTCGTTGTACACGGTACCGTTGAAGCTGAGCGAGGTCTCCGTCACCCCGATCCCCAGCGTCTCCAGAGCGTACTCCAGCGTGACGCGGTTGGCGTGGACGTGGTACCGCTGGCCGTTCCCCGACTCGAAGTGGAACGCGTCGGCCTGCAGCTGGTACTGGGGCTGACTGAAGTCGATCCGCTGGCCGTCGACCTGGACGGTCATCGGCCCGTGCTCGTGGGCCTGTCCGTACCCGGTCGGGGCGGCGACCAGGTCCTGCGCCGGCGCGCGGGCGTTCCCGCTGCCCGCCATCGGGCTCTCGGCGTTCTGTTCGACGCCGCCGTCGCCGCCGAAGACGTTCCCGACCGCGAACGCGCCGACCGCGGCGATAATCGCCACCGCGGCGACCGAGACGTACAGCGTCGTCCGCCCGCCACCCCCCTGCTCGTCCTCGTGCTTCTCGACCCGTCGCTGCTCGATGCGACCCAGTTCCCCGCGGTGCTCGGCGCCGAGGTGTTCGAGGTAGGCGTCCTCGTCCTCGAAGGTCTCCGAGCAGTGGTCACACTCCTCCATGGCCTCACGTCGGAGGCGAACCGACACAACGCTGTCGGTACTCGGCCCGTCCGGAGCCGAAATTCCTTTGCCGGGATCGACCCTCCTCGGTGGTATGGTCGACCGCCCAGAGCGTCCGCCGGGTCCCCGCTCTCTCCCCCTCCTCGGCAACACCCTCGGGGTGGTTCGCGGACAGGGCTCGTTCCTCGAACGAACGGCTGCGGAGTATGGCGACGTCGCTTCGATCGAGATGGTCGGCGTCGGCGACATCGTCCTCGTGTCAGATCCGGACCTGATCGAGACGGTCCTCCGCTCCGATGAGTTCCGCAAGGCCGCCATCGCGAAGGAGGTCCTGTCGGACCTGCTCGGCGAGGGCCTGTTGCTGGCCGAGGGGGACCGCTGGCGACGCCACCGGCGCCTCGTGCAGCCGGCGTTCGGTCCCGAGCAGATCCGCACCTACACGACCGCGATGACCGATCGCGCCGTCGAGTTCGCCGACGAGATCGATCCTGGCGAGACCTACGACCTCGGGACGCTCATGCGCCGCTTGACCTTCCGGATCCTCCTGGACGCCGTGTTCGGTACGGACATCGACTACGAACGGTGGGACCTGCAGGACGCGTTCGCGGACGTCCTCGAACCGGGGAAGCCCCTCAAGCAACCGATCGCGTACTCGGTCCCGCGCTGGGTGCCGATCCCGATGTGGCGCCGCTACAACGACGCCATCGACCACTTCGAGTCGGTCATCGAGACGCTCGTAGACCGGGCCCGCGAGGGCGCCGCCGACCGGGACGACCTGCTGTCGATGCTCGTCCGCGCCAGCGAGGACGGCGACGTGCTCTCGGACACGGACCTCAGGGACGAGGTCATGACGATGCTGTTCGCCGGGCACGAGACGACCGCCACCGCCCTGACGTTCACCTGGCACCTGCTCGGGACCCACCCGGAGGTGGAACGCCGACTCGTCGAGGAACTCGAGACGGTCCTCGGCGGTGATCCGCCGACCATGGCCGATCTGCCGGCGCTCTCGTACACCGAACGGGTCGTCAAGGAGTCGATGCGTCTGTACCCGCCCGTGCCCGCCCTCGGGCGCGAACCGGTCGTAGCGACCGAACTCGGCGGCTATCGGGTCGACCCGGAGACGACGATTGCGCTTTCGCAGTGGGTCGTCCACAGGGACGAGGCGCTGTACGACGACCCGCTGTCGTTCGATCCGGACCGCTGGGAACGGACGCCCGAGGACGAGCGCCACCGCTTCGCGTACTTCCCCTTCGGCGGCGGCCCGCGCCGGTGTATCGGCGAGGAGTTCGCGATGGCCGAGGCGAAGGTCGTCCTCGCGACGCTCGCCCGGGCCTACCGGTTCGAACTGGATGACGAGCGACCGCTCGACCCCTCGGTGAGCATCGTCACGAAACCCACGCGGGCCGTGACGGCGGTTCCGCACCCGCGGTCGAGCGACTGAGTCGGAACCAGGCCCCCGGACCACGGCGTCACGAGGGCCGTCGTAAGTCGCC
>CAZIVN010000257.1:0-3451 GCA_964542685.1 uncultured Halobacteriales archaeon | reverse complement strand
ACGCCTCGGCGTCGGCGTCGCCGCGCGGGCCCTCGGGCGGCAGGATGCCACCGTCTATCACGACGTGGGCGACGTGGATTCCCTCGGGCCCGAGTTCGCGGGCCATGGACTCGGCCATCCCCCGGACGGCGAACTTCGAGGCGGAGAAGGCGAGTGCGCCGTCCCGGCCCCGCACCGCCGAGGTGGCGCCGGTGAAGATCACCGTGCCGCCGTCGCCGTCGCGCATGTCCGAGACGGCCTCCTGGGAACAGACGAGGCCCCCCCGGACCGCGACGCCGTGGGCGTGGTCGAGTTCGTCCGGACTCGTGTCCAGCAAGCCGTTCCACCCGCCGCCGCTGGCGTGGTTGACGAGGACATCGACGGGCCCCAACTCGTCGCGGGCCCGGTCGAAGGCGGCCCGTACGTCGTCCGAGTCGGCGAGGTCACACTCGACGCCGACCGACGACGTCGGCAGGTCGGCCGCGAGGTCGGTGACGTACGATTCCGTGCGGGCGAGCAGCGCACAGCGACAGCCCTCGGCGGCGAACCGCTCCGCGACCGAGGCACCGAGTCCGGGGCCGACGCCGGCGATCACGGCGACCGGGCCCTCGTCGCTCGCGGTCGTCGCGGCCTCGCTCCCGTCCGTCCCGTCGTCGTCGCTCATCGCGCTCCCTCCACGAGCGCCATCGCCCGTTCGAACACCTCGTTCTCGCGCTCGCGCTCGCGGGCCTCCGCGGTGACCCGGACGAGCGGCTGGGTGCCGCTGGCCCGCACCAGGAACCACGCGTCCCCGAGGTCGACCCGGACGCCGTCGGTCTCCTCTACCTCGTCGTACCGCTCCCGGACGCGGTCGGCGACTCGCGAGACGACTGCTCCCTTTTCGTCGGTCTCGACGCTGTCGCGGCGGATCGGGTACTCCGGGACGGCCTCGGCGACCTGTGCGGCAAGCGGCCCGTCCGTCGCGACCAGTTCCGCGAGCTTGCAGGCGGCGAGTGGCCCGTCCGGACACGGGGTCTCGGACGGCCAGATCCAGGCGCCGCTGGGTTCCCCGCCGAACACGGCGTCCGACTCGGTCGCGCGCTCTGCGACGTAGGTGTCGCCGACGCGGGTCCGAGCGAGGCGCGCGCCGACGGCCGCCAGTGCGTCGTCGACGGCCAGCGAGGTGTTCAGCGGCGCGACCACGACGGGGTCCGCGACGTCGACGGCCCGGACGGCGGCGCGCCCGAACAGCGCAAGCAGGGCGTCGCCCGAGAGGAACGAGCCGTCGCCGGCGACGGCCATCGTCCGGTCGGCGTCGCCGTCGTGTGCGATCCCGAGGTCGGCGTCCGTGTTCGCGACGACGGTCCGGAGCGTCTCGCAGTGCTCGGCGGTGGGTTCGCTCGGGCGGCCGGGGAAGGCGCCGTCGGGCTGTGCGTTCAGCGTCTCGACGTGACAGCCCAGGCGATCCAGGGCCGTCACGGTGACGCCCCCGGCGCCGTTGCCCACGTCGACGACGACGCGTGGCTGGTCCGGGAGGTCGACGGCGTCGACGAGCGCCCGGCAGTGGCAGTCGGTGGCCGTCGTCGCGACGCGGTCGCCCAGGCCGTCCCAGGCGGCCAGGTCCGGGTCGTCCGCCCGGAGGCGCTCCTCGATGCGCTCGCGGGCGGCGCCGTCGTAGGCCTGGCCCGTCTCGTCCCACAGTTTGATCCCGTTGTCCTCTGGCGGGTTGTGCGAGGCCGTCACGACGACGCCGGCGTCGGCGTCCTCCCACGGGACCGCTCGCGCGACGGTGGGCGTCGCCGCGCGGCCGAGGTCGACCACGTCGGTGCCACACTCGCGGAGCCCGGCCGCGAGTGCGTCCGCGAGCGTCTCGCCGCTGTCGCGCGCGTCGCGGCCGACCACTACCTGGTCGGTTTCGGCTCCGACGGCCCGCCCGACCGACAGCGCCAGTCCCGCGGTGACGGTCTCTCCCACGGGGCCTCTGATGCCGCTGGTTCCGAACATGTCCCAGCGGGCGGCGCCGAGGGTCAAAAAGCTACGCGCGTTCGGCCGGGACCCAGGCCCTCGGAACTCGCGTACAGTCCGGGAACCAGTCGTCACTCGACGACGAGGAGAACGTAGTAGAACGTCGCCGCGACGTGGGTGCGGTGGAGGGCCGAAGCGTCGCGGTCGATGTCAGGGGGGCCGATTCGAGGTGGCACCCGACGCGTCGCCGGTCGGGGCCGGGCAGGAACCCCGACCGCCGGATGGCGTCCCGGTGCCGCGTATGCGTCCGGCGGACGGTCGGCGGCGGACCATCACCAGCACACGTTCGGTGGCCGCCCGCAGGGCGCATACACGATTACGTACGGGCTACGGGGTGTTCAGTTCTATCCAGTGACCTAGAATTATAAGTTGAGTATCGTTACTATTGTTGGTAACGATACTATCAATAGTACCAAAAGTTTCGAAAGTATCGTTACAATTAGTAGTGGCGGTAGTACGAACAGTACTCGCAGTCCTCGGCGCTGCGTGACCACGCACTGCAGGTCGGTACGGAAGCCCGGGAGGACGAGGGGACCGACTCGGGGACCTGGCCGGAACCGTCGGGGGCCCGGCCCCGGCTACAGTAGTCGTTGAAACTATTTGCACACACCTCGGAGCGAGGCGGCCAGCGAGCCTCGCTGGCCGCTCTTCCCGAGATGGGTGCGCAGTGACTTTCAACGACTACTATAGTTGGACACCTTGTGTTCGAACGCACGGAGCGCGTGGCGACCGGTTTCCGTGAGCGTCAACTGCTTCTGGCGGCCGACCGTCTCGACGTCGATGTAGTCGTTCGCCAGGAGGGGGTCGACGATGTTCGCGTTCAACAGCGCGAACTTCGCCTTGTCGTTTGCCGGACGGTTCGCGGTGATGAAGCGCAGTTCCTCCGCCTCGGCGAACTCGATGACGTCTTTCTTCTTGGCGGTGTACGTCTCGGTGTTGCGCTCGTCGAGGTACGCCATCACCGCAACCTGGTCGGTCGTCGGGGACTCGATGGGGTAGGAGGGGAGCACCTCGTCGGAGTCGTACCCGGTCGTCAGCGGTGCCTCCTCGACGTGGTGGGTGTACTCGTCGGGGTAGACGAAGTACGCCGTCGCGTCGGTCGTCATCGAGGCGATGGCGGCGCCGACCGCCGACAACTTGGTCCCCGAGGAGACGTTCACGCGGACGATGTCGTCGTCGTGGTCCGCGGCGATAGTCGTCACCGCGCCCAAGACGTCGTAGATGTCGTAGATGTCGACGGTTCGCCAGCGCACGTCGATGCCGGCGTCGACGAGACTGCTCTCCAGTTCCTCGTGGTACGGCGGGTACTCGGAGGAGGGCAGCGACGGTTCGCCGGACTCCAGCAGGTAGATGACGTCGGCGTCGTGATCGATCGCTGGCAACGAGATGCGGTCGAGTTCGTAGCCGACCGGTGCGATGTGGACCTCGCGTATCTTCTGCATTGGACTGGGGGTACGTCGGTCGGACG
>CAZIVN010000256.1:2929-3459 GCA_964542685.1 uncultured Halobacteriales archaeon | reverse complement strand
TGGTCCCCGTCGGCGACGTCATCATGGTGTACAACGTCGAGGGCGAGGACGACCTCTCCGATACCTCGACGGCCGCGGCCGAGGCCGACGCGGACGCCGGCGGAACGAGTTCCGCCGAGCCCTCGGACGCTGATGCGCCCGAGGACGCCGCGGCGACCGGCGAGGCCGACGAAGAGGTCTCGACGCCCGAAGGGCGCGTGTTCGCCGCGCCCTCCGCGCGGCGCCTGGCCCGCGAACTGGGCGTCGACATCGCCGCCGTCGAGGGCACCGGGCCGAGCGGCCGCGTGACCGAACGCGACGTGCGCGCTCACGACGAGGAGGCGTCCGAACCCGAGCCTGAGCCCGCGACGGCGGAGGCGGGCGGCGACGGTGACGGCGGGACCGCAGAGGGGTCCGCGGCGGAGCGCGTCTCCGACGACGGAGTGGCGGCGGGCGGCGCCGCCCCGACGAGCGTCGAGTCCGCGGACCGCGAGACGACGCTGGCGGCACCGGCGACCCGCCGCATCGCGGAGGAGGAGGGCGTCGACATC
>CAZIVN010000256.1:0-2919 GCA_964542685.1 uncultured Halobacteriales archaeon | reverse complement strand
GTCCCGACCGACGAGACGAGAGACGGCGAGGCGTTCGTCACGCCCGAGGCCGTCCGGGAGTACGCCGAGGCCCAGCGGGCCGCCCAGGAAGCCGACGCAGAGGCGATGGCCGCCGGCGAGGCGGCGGGGCCGACCACTCGCGAACCTGTCGAGGAGACGACGACGACGGAGCCCTACCGCGGCGTGCGCAAGACCATCGGCGAGGCGATGGCCGAGTCGAAGTACACCGCGCCACACGTCACCCACCACGACGAGGTCGACGTCACCGAACTGGTCGAAACCCGCGAACGGCTCAAGGGCGAGGCCGAGGAGCGTGGCATCCGCCTGACCTACATGCCGTTCGTGATGAAGGCCTGTGTCGCCGCGCTGAAGGAGCACCCGCACGTGAACGTCTCGCTCGACGAGGAGAACGAGGAGATCGTCAAGAAGCACTACTACAACATCGGCGTCGCGACGGCGACCGACGCCGGCCTGATGGTGCCGGTCGTCGACGCGGCCGACCGGAAGGGCCTCCTGCAACTCTCCTCCGAGATGAACGAACTGGTCCAGAAGGCCCGCGAGCGCACCATCTCCCCCGAGGAGATGCGCGGTGGCACCTTCACCATCACCAACATCGGCGGCATCGGCGGCGAGTACGCCACGCCGATCATCAACCACCCCGAGAGCGCCATCCTGGCGCTGGGGGAGATCAAGAAGAAACCGCGCGTCGTCGAACGCGACGGCGAGGACGTCATCGAACCGCGCCACGTCCTCACGCTGTCGCTGTCGTTCGACCACCGGATCATCGACGGCGCCGACGGCGCCCGGTTCACCAACGAGGTCAAGAAGTACCTCCAGAACCCCGAACTCCTGTTGCTGGAGTAGGGCGACCCCCCGCCTCACCCGGTCCCGACGCGGCCGGTCACCCGTGACGGACAGGAGTCGTTGCGACTGTTTGCACACACCTCGAGGACCGGGCGCAGCGATGTCGTCGCCGACCGCGCTTCCCGAGGTGGGTGCGGCGTGGCTTGCACCGACTACTACAGGTTTAAACCCGATACCGACGAGAGCACTGGTATGTCGACACAGTCGGACTCGAAGTACGACATCGCGGGCCTCGACCTCCCGGACGACCAGTACGAAGTCGTCCAGGGACTGATCCGGAACAAGTACAAGGCGACCGACGGGCGGGGAAACGTCGTGTTGCGCGGCAAGCAGAAGATGTTCAAGATGAAAGAGGAGTTCCCGTTCTACGACGGGGCGGACAACCACGTCATGACCGTCACGGCGGGCGGCATCCTCGACGTCGCCGGCGACTACACCATCACGGACGAGGCGACGGGCGAGCCGGTCGTCGTCCTGGACGCCAAGTTCACCATCTTCGGCGACACCTGGAAGATCCGGGACCCCGACGGCGAGCGCCTCATCGCGACCATCGAGTCCAGGAGCAAGGTCGCCGACCTGTTCCGGAGCATCCACCCGATCTTCGGCTTCATCCCACACAAGTACGAGATCACGGACGACCAGGGCGGCCACGTCGGATCGATCGACGGGAAGTTCTCCCTGAAGGACACGTACGTCGTCCGCATCGACGACGCCAGTACGGTGCCCAAGGAGGCCGTCCTCGCGGCGGCGATGGTCGTCGACGCCATCGAGGGGAACTGACCGCGCGGCGCCACCCCGCTCCCGACGCTCACTCGTGTCCGCCGGTCGCACAGTCGCGCAACCGGTTTGGCCGGGGCGCCCGACGGTCCGATCGTGCAGCCCCGTCGCCGCGACCTCCTCGGCGCGCTCGCGGGCGGCCTCGCGGCCAGCGCCGGCTGTCTCGATACCGGTAGCGGTGGCGACGACGCGGGCACGGTCGCCGGAACGACCGCGCGGGGGACGGCCGCCGACCGGGAGACGGTCGACCCCCCGTCGCTGGCCGAACAGGGCCGCCCGCCGGACGTCTGTGAGCGCGACCCCGGCCCGAGCGACATCGTCGCCATCGAGGCGCCCGCCTTCGCGCCGGAGTGGCCCGACGACCTCGGCGAGGGGTACCGCCCCCTGACCGCCGAGACGACCGTGATCGGGGTGCGCGACGACGGCCTCGCCCGGGCGTACCCCCTGCCGGTGCTCGCGCGCCACGAGGTCGTCAACGACGACGTCGGCGGGCCAGTCCTCGTGACGTTCTGCCCGCTGTGTCGCAGCGGTCTGGTCGCCGAGCGCCGCGTGGACGGGGCGACCACGACGTTCGACGTCAGCGGCCTGCTGTGGCGACCGCCGCGGCTCCAGGTCGCCGCCAGCGAGGACGACGACCGCGTGTTCTCCGACCGCGAGGACGGGCCGAGCCCGTCCCAGAACCTCGTGATGGTCGACGCGGCGACGGGCTCGCTGTGGTCGCAACTGCTCGCGCGGGCCATCTGCGGGCCGGCGACCGGCGACGACCTCGCCGTGCGGCCGTCGACGCTGACGACCTGGGGCGAGTGGCGCGAGCGCCACGACGCCGCGGCGGTGCTGTTGCCGCCGCCGGCCTCGGGGCTGACGCGGCCGGACGACGCGGCGGTCGGTCGTCCGTTGTAAACCCGGGCGGTCGACGCAGTTCCTGCACCTTCTTGTACGTGCCGCCCGCCAGTTCAGGTATCATGGTCGTCGGAGACGTCACCACTGGAACGGACGTACTGGTCATCGGCGCGGGCCCCGGCGGGTACGGGGCCGCCATCCGCGCCGGACAGCTCGACCTCGACGTGACCCTGGTCGAGAAAGACGCCTACGGCGGGACCTGTCTGAACCACGGCTGCATCCCCTCGAAGGCGATGATTCACGCGACGGACGTCGCCCACGAGGCGGAGGGCGCCGAGGAGATGGGCGTGTACGCAGACCCCGCGGTCGACCTCGCGAAGATGGTCGAGTGGAAAGACGGCGTGGTCGACCAGCTGACCGGCGGCGTCGAGAAGCTCT